>CAZOIM010000105.1:0-13215 GCA_964579855.1 uncultured Ignavibacteriaceae bacterium
CCGACTTAAAAAAACCGTATCAAGTCATGCGCGCAGCATTGAACAATGTGAACCGGGACATCGTCTTTAGCCTTTGTCAGTACGGCATGGGTAATGTGTGGGAATGGGGAGGCGAAGTAGGCGGTAATTGCTGGCGAACCACGGGAGACATCTCCGATTCGTGGGGAAGCATGGCTGGCATTGGTTTCTCTCAAGCAGGCCACGAAAAATTTGCGAAACCGGGAAATTGGAATGATCCTGATATGCTTGTGGTTGGACTCGTCGGTTGGGGTCCAAGTCTCCATCCGTCCAATCTCAGGCCGGATGAACAATACACCCACATAAGTTTGTGGTGTCTTCTTTCCGCCCCTCTCCTTATTGGCTGCGACTTGACAAAGATCGATGATTTCACGATGAATCTCTTGACCAACGATGAAGTCCTCGCAATTGATCAGGATCCACTTGGTCAACAGGCAACACGGATCAGCAAGAAGAACGGAGAAGAAATTTGGGCAAAAAGGTTGGAGGATGGTTCAATGGCGGTTGGGATGTTCTTTGTCGGTGAAGACACCGGTGATCCTGTGCAGAGCTTTCCGTGGGAGGACATACCTTCTGCGAAGATCGCGCTCAATGCTTCGGATCTGGGAATTCAGGGTAAGTTCATCGCGCGTGATATCTGGAAGCAATCAGACATCGGCACATTTGCGGAGAGCTTTACCGCAGAAGTACCGTATCACGGTGTCCTACTTGTCAAAATTACACCGGCGAAATAGCAGAATGTCGATGAACGACCTTGGGCAATTGACCGACAAGCCTCACCGCAGATATAATCCACTCACGGGGGAGTGGCTCCTCGTGTCCCCACATCGGAACAAACGACCGTGGCTTGGAAAAATCGAGTCGAGTGTCACTGTTTCGCAAAAAACCTACGATCCTGAATGCTATCTTTGTCCCGGAAACGAGCGTGCGAATAAGAGCAGGAACCCAAAGTATACCGGCACATATGTATTCGACAATGATTTTAGCGCTCTGCTGCAAGGCGTTGAGGACAAACCCAAGGTTGATGATACACTTGTAAAACTCGAGCCCGTGAGCGGCATCTGTCGCGTGCTCTGTTTTTCGCCTCGCCACGATTTGACGCTTCCACTCATGGAACCTCAGGAAATACTCGGGGTGATCAATCGCTGGGCAGAGGAAATGAGCACGCTCGGCAAGAAGTACAGATGGGTACAGGTTTTTGAAAATAAAGGGGAGATGATGGGCTGTTCAAACCCCCATCCTCATTGCCAGATTTGGGCATCCTCGTCGCTTCCGAACGAACCTTCGAAGGAAAATACCCATCAACGAAGATATTGGAAGAGTCACAAGAAAACGCTTCTGTTGGATTATCTCCGCTACGAGAGAAAAAACGGGGATAGGCTCCTGATCGAGAACGAGGAGTGGTCGGTCGTAGTACCCTTCTGGGCCGTCTGGCCATTCGAAACGCTTCTGCTTCCCCGGAGACACGTATTAAGGTTCCCCGATCTGAACGATTCCGAGCGAGCATCGCTTTCCTCACTTCTCAAGATTCTCTTGACGCGATACGACAATCTCTTCAATATTTCTTTTCCGTACACAATGGGATGGCACAGTGCTCCATTTGGCATGAAAGACGCGAACCACTGGCAATTACACGCCCACTTCTATCCGCCCTTGCTTCGTTCGGCCTCCGTGAAGAAGTTCATGGTCGGCTATGAAATGCTCTCCGAACCTCAACGCGACATCACAGCTGAACAAGCCGCTGAACGCCTGAGGTCTGCTCCCGACCTCCACTATACCTTTGCACACCATTGACGAAATTGCTCCTGGGCATGAATATCCATCCTAATCGTCGACAATTCGAGATTCGAGAATGATTCGTTTAACCCACCACCAGCGCACCACTCGATAAAGGAATCCTCATGACAACCATTGGATTGAGCTTTGCTGACTGGCTCATTATTTTCATTTATTTTGCGTTCATCCTTGGTCTTGGTTATTACTTGAAGAGATTTACCAAGAGCCAGGAAGACTTCTTTATGGCAGGGAGGAAGAACAGCTCCTGGGTTGCCGGACTGGCGTTTCTTTCTGCCAATCTCGGGGCGCTTGAGCTGATGGGAATGGCGGGGAATACATACAAATACGGAATGTACGTCGCGCATTTTTATTGGGTAGGCGCGATTCCTGCAATGCTCTTCCTTGCCATCTATATGATGCCGTTCTACTATAGCGCCAGAGTACATTCGGTTCCCGGATACTTAAAATGGAGATTTGACGAGAAGACAAGAGTTCTCAATGCCATTGCATTCGCTTTTATGACTCTTCTCGTCTCTGGCATCAATCTGTACGCAATGGCCCTTGTTCTGCACACATTCCTCGGTTGGAACTGGCACATTTGCATGTGGGCTTCTGCTTTGACGGTTGCAATGTATGTCTCCATGAGTGGCTTGCTCTCGGCAATCTTTACGGAGATCGTTCAATTCTTCCTGATCTGGTTTGGGCTGTTTCTTGTGACGTTCCTGGGTATCGTGGAAATTGGCAGTCTTCGCGAAGTATTCGCCCGCGTTCCAGAATCGTTTTCAACATTATGGTCGACTTCGATGGACCCTTCACAAAATGGAATGCAAATTTCATGGGCGGGCATAGTGCTTGGTCTGGGCTTTGTTCTTTCATTCGGATATTGGACAACTGATTTTCTCGTTGTGCAGAGAGCGTTCTCCGCAAAAGATATGCGTTCTGCGCGAATGACGCCGATTATCGCCTCCTTCTTCAAAATGGCGGTTCCCTTCCTCGTTATTATCCCGGGTCTTGTAGCCTTGATACTCGCGAGTGATCCAAAATATGGTTTCTCTCTCCTCAAAGACGGTGGACAAATAAACTATGACTCTACACTTCCAATGCTTATTGCCCGATATTATCCCAGCGGACTTGCCGGCCTTGGGATTACTGCGTTGTTAGCCGGATTCATGGCAGGACAAGCAGGCAACATCAGTGCATTCAACACTGTTTGGACGTACGATATCTATCGGTCGGTGATCAACAAAAATGCTTCCGATGAGAGTCTCCTTTGGATGGGGCGTGTCACTACTATTGTGGGAATAGTCCTCAGTGTGGGGACAGCATATTGGGCAAAAAGCGCGCCGAGTATCATGGACTACATGCAGGCGATCTTTTCGTGGGTGAATGCTCCGTTGTTTGCCACGATGTTGTTGGGGATGTTTGTCTGGTGGATTACTCCAACGGGAGCCTTTTGGGGACTGATCAGCGGAATGGTGTCATCGTTCACGCTCTTCCTTGCGGTCAAATTCAACTGGTTGAACGCACAGATCTTGACATTATCTTCTCCCGCCAGCGACATGGCGACGAACTTCTGGCGTGCCTGGTGGGCCTGGCTAATCTGTTTCACGGTGACAATTCTCGTGAGCTTCCATACCAAGAAGAAACCCAAGGAAGAACTTGTAGGTTTGGTATGGGGGATGACCGAGGTTGAAACGTTTAATGCATTGCCGTGGATCAAGCGTCCTGAGTTCTTCGCGGCAATTTCCGTGTTTGTCCTGATAGCGCTCAACATTTATTTCTGGTAGGGAGGACTGATCAATGAAACCCATCTGGTATTTTGTTGGAATTCTTCTTCTCGTCATTGGAACGATAATCCTCCTTACCGGACTGTATACGTTGCTCTATCCACCATCTGAGGAGAAAGTACTCGCCTATCTCCATCCGGATATTTGGTGGGGTGCAGTGATGGTTGTTGGAGGTCTTGTCTTCCTGCTCGCGAATAGAAAGAAGACCGTATAAGATCCGTCTATCGCGTGAAGTTGAGTTCTATCGGAATATGAGGGGTATTGGATTGCGGCAGGTCGACTTAACGGCATTTGTTTCCAAGGCACGGGTTTCGACCTGTGCCTTGTTCATTTTACCGAGAAAACAGGTTTGAGACGCAGTTCATTGTTTTTTTGATTGAATTCTCGTACTGTCTTTTGAATTCGCTATCTTCAAATCAAGAGTGCAAGTGAAACGATTCAGATCGCTTTATCGAAAATCCATTGCGTTCCTTCGTCCTTATGCATCCAAGCTGAAGGGAAGCACAAAATTATTAACTTCTGCAAATGTTCGCAGTACTGTCATAGCGTTCACGCATACGACCTTTTACAGAAATGCTGTCAAAAGTTCGAAATATACCTCCCGGCAGGCAACAAGTTTCTGGACCTGGACAGTTGAAGTATTCCTCCGGCTCAGGATAAGAGCAAAACTCAGTCTCATCGTCGCTGTTTCGATTGTTGGCACGACACTGGTTATCAGCACGATTGCCACACAAATTGAAGAGCGAGAATTGCGTCTCCAAACAAATACGCTGGGCATGACTATTGTGCAAGGGCTCGGCTCGGTGGCAAGGGATAACCTCCTGCTCAAATCGTATCCTATCATCCAGGAATATGTCAGGAATGTGATTCGACACAAAGCCATCGGCCTCGAGCATCTTTATGTTATTAATCGAAATGCAATCATCGTGGCCGACATTCGATCGGACAGCATCAATCATCAGGTCTCGGTGGATGACTTCAACCTTTTGACAAAATCCGACACAACAGCGACGTATGAAACGTTCGACCGCATTCGATTTGTTCAAGCGATATATTTCCGGCAAGCAGAAGGCAACAAGAGAATCTTTCTTGGAAGCTGTTCGGCCAGTTTCTCCAAAGCTGAACTGTTCGCCCCTATTGCAGAAATGAAGTCCAAGATACTGTTTGTAAGCTTCTCGGTATCTGTGATCGCTATCGGCCTCGTCTACTTCGTCTCGAAAAGAATAGTCCATATCATCATTGTATTGTCGGATGCGGCACGGAGCGTTGGTGAGGGCGATCTGAAAGTTACCGTAGCAACCCGAATAAAAGACGAGTTGGGAATGCTCGCTCGCGACTTCAATCTCATGGTGCTTCAGATCCGCGACAAGATCGAAATGCAGAAATTCGTTTCTTCGTCGACTATGGAGATGATTGCGGGAGGCCACGAGGCAAGGTTGGGTGGAACGCGCAAGCCTATCACGGCGATGTTCACCGATATACGCGGATTTACCTCGTTTTCTGAAAAACATTCACCTGAAGAAGTCATCGAGATTTTGAACCTCTACCTCGACCTTCAGACGCAGATCATTCAGAATCACAAAGGCGTCGTCGACAAATTTCTCGGTGACGGAATTATGAGCATCTTCTCGGGAGACCATCAAACGGAAAACGCCATTGAAGCAGCGATCCATATACAACGGGAGCTGGCGAAGATGAACCACAGAAGAAAATCGTGGAAGGACAATGTCCTCGAGGTGGGCATTGGGATTTCTGCGGGCGATGCAGTCCTCGGAAGCATCGGTTCGCAGGATCGCATGGACTTTACTGCAATTGGGGATACTGTGAACCTGGCGTCACGCATCTGCGGAATTGCCGCATCAGGACAGATTATGGTTACGGAAGAAATTATCAAGGTTCTCGACGGCAAGTACAGTTCACGATCGGAAGGCAAAATCCCCATTAAGGGTAAGCAAAACCAGGTGCCGGTCTATCAGATCCCTCTTCAATCCTCATGATCCTTCGTAGTCTGATCACTGTCGCAGCTGTATTGACGGCGTTCGCTGTATCAATCCCAGCGCAACAACAGGCAACCGGAACTGTAGATTACAGCCTCGCCAATTCTTCAGTCATGTGGACACCGGGCAGCGCATCGATCTTCCTTAATCCGGGGGAACTGGCACGTCTGCATCAAAACGAGTTCATGATTTCTTCCGGTAGGTTCAGATCGCTTGAATCAATGAGCAGCGCAATCTTTGTTCCGGGGACAGGTACGATTGGCATTGGGGTCACTCCAACTATCAACTCATCACAGTATGGATTTGGATTTGGCGGTCTCCTTGGAAATTACAATACCGTTGGGGGTGCCCTATCGGTTCTTCCGAAGGTTGAAAGAAGTATTCGACTTTCGTTCGGTGGGGCATTGCATCTTCCTGCCGGTGGGGAAGAGACAGGCGGTCATGCAGGCATAAGCATAACGAATGTCCTATCAAAAGTTGTACTCCGTGCGGGCGCAGGTTACTGGCTTTTGCCGAGAATTGTGCGACTGCAAATTGCGACGCAATCTGGCATGGTGCGTGCAGAATTACTAGGATTGGAGACGAGAGTTCTGGAAGGAGTCCATATACAGGTCGGAACGCGTGGCTTCACCAGATTGCTTGCGGGAGCCAGCTATACTATGCCTTATGCGACGGTCGCGATTGGCGCGGGTCCCGAAGGTCTTTCTTTCACGGTGAATGCAAGGATCGGCGATGCAGCGGCAGATGTGCGCGAAGAAGCCTTCGATCAGGGCAACGAGGCACTTGTCGATCAACGATTCGGGGATGCAAGAGAGTCGTTTCTCAATGCCCTTCGCTACGACGAGTATGATAACGAGGTTCGTCTTTTGGCTGAAAAATCGCGCATCCTGATGGATTCGTCGGTTACCGCTCTCTTGCGCCAGGCAAACGAGAATGAAGGACAACACAATTACACAGAGGCAATGAGGGCTTACGCTCAAGTCCTGAAAATTGATCCACAACAGACTGTTGCGGCTTCCAGCCTTGCGAACGTTGAACAAAAACTGAGACTGTATGTCCAGCGGCTTCTCGTTGCAGGTGACAGTCTCAAAGGTGTTCACGATCTGACACGTGCGCGGAAGTCATACGAACTTGCATTGGAGCTTGATCCTGAAAATGATTCAGCATCCGTTCGCATCGATGAATTGGAGAGCCTTTCGAAAGAAAACGTACGGTCCATGCTCCTACGGGCACGATCGCTGCTCAGGAAGAATCAGCTTGATGATTCACAGAAGGAATATGAGCGTATCCTCTCAATCGAATCTACCAATACTCAGGCGCTTTCAGGATTGCGTGCTGTCAATAACCGAAGAGTGAACGAACAACTGGCAGTCGGAAAAGTGGCTTACGAAGGCCGAAAATATCTTGAAGCTCTTCAAATTTTTTCGGACATCGTTCAAAAAGAGGAAAACAACAAGGAGGCAAAGCAGTTACTCGAAAAGACAAGAGGGGCTCTAAGATCCGATGTCGAACGATTGTTCAAGACCGGATTGCAGTTTTATATCAAAGAAGATTTCAAATCAGCAATTGCCACGTGGGATAAAGTTCTTATGATACAGCCCGAAGATAGTTCGACGCGCGAATACCGGAAGCGCGCAGAGGAGAAGCTCAAGGCCCTTGAACAATTCAAATAGACACGACTTCACATTTTGGCGCAATCGAGGCATCGTACCATCAAGATGAATGTGTACTCTTTCCACAGATCTGCCGAAATTGTCGATCCAAATGCTTAGACCAACCCTTCAAAACAGCGCCAATTCAACGAATTCAAATCCTCCATTTGTACAACCCCTCAACCTTCTTTTAGTGCACAAACGCTTTAAGCGAGCTTGACTATTGTCACTAAAATCAATAGATTAGCCCACAAATCACAGTGCCGTACGGAATTCTGACCTTGCTCTCAATTTTCGTCAGAAAATGGCAAAAACCTTTGGGTCGCAACGATCGACAGACAGTCTTCTCCAAGTTGCGGGTTTCCTCAAACAAGCGGACAAGCTGGTTAGAGAACGCAACTACACATCCGCGTTGGACCAAATTGCGAAAGCTCGTGCGAAGGATCCGAACAATTCATATGCTGAAGCATATGAACAACGGGTGATGTTGCTCCTTTGCGCTTTCAAAGAAAACAAGCAGCCGAAAAACAGTTTGAAGGATTTCACTTCGGAAACACCCTTGTCCTTTTCGCGGCACCTCGAAAGCATCGCCAATCTCGCAATCCTGGAAGCGCATCGAACAGCCAACTTGTCCCTAAAGCAGGAGAGTCTGGAACAACAGGTGGATGACACGAAGATTGTTTCGCCGGGTGGCACAGTTCGGATTCCCTTGATTGAAAAACAGACAATCGAAAATAGAGACACTCAGGTTCTAGGATGCATCCGTTTGGCGGAGGAACTCTTCCTGAAACGAAAGCTCGATGAAGCGCTGAATACGCTTGCGCCGGCAATTCTGCTTGATCCACTCAACAAAGCAATTCTTGAACTTGAACACCGAATCCACGATTCGCAGGAACAAGAGATTGTTTCCCGATTGAGACAGCCCAAGCCGATCGATAATGAGCACCAAAAGATCTTTCACGAAGGGAATTTGGAAATACAAAAGTGCATAGTGCGGGCTACGCATTTGACTGAACGTAAGGAATTTTCCCAGGCATTGATGGTGATCGGGCAAGGATACCTGGTCGATCCATTCAACGAGCTGTTGGCAACGTGTGAAAAGACGGTTCTGTCTGAACTTGCAAAAGAAACTCAACGCATCGATGGAGTACCATTGACGATCCATTCACACGGATCGAAACATTCGGGGAGAAAACCCGAAATCCTCCGCTGTTTGAACAACGCAGAGACATTGCTCGATGAAGACCGTTTTGCAGAATCGCTTTCCCAGGTTGCGATGGCGATGATTGCTCTCCAGCGTAGGGAAGAGCCTCGTGAAAATGAATCCGGGGTGAGCAATCCTGTTGAACGAGTTACTCACGAATCGTCTGAACGGGACGATTCTCAAACTGCCAAGGATCAAATGGAAAGCGATAACGCAAGAAATATCTTTGGTCTTCTCGATAAGGCCAAGCAACTTGCGTGGAAGGAAGAATATGAAGAGGCGCTTGATGTTTTACTTAATGCGTCATTTGTAATCCCTTCCAATGGGTCGCTTGACCATTTGAATCGGGAGATCGCGAGAAACTTCATGGAATATTTTCTGCTGTTGCGGCAGGAACGAGGCAAACAATCCATCGGGGATCAATCGTCCTCGGTAAACGAGGTTGTGCGCAAATCCAACAACGAAGCCGGTGAGAAGATCGAAATCAAGAAGACCGAAAAAAATCCCGGAACTATTCAAAGCAAACAACATTCTTCGCACGACCTTGAATTCCAATTTGAATCCGACGATCCATTGTCGGAAACACCGCATGATCGGATTTTGCAAACACGTGATCATCTGATGCGTTCCCTCCGGCACCTTGATCAAATGCATTTGGTTGAAGCCTCGGTCGAAGGTGAAATCGCTGCGTTGGTCGATGACTCAAGAAAAGACATTGCTTCGTATGCATCGACGGTATCTGCCCTTGCTCGGATGGCAAAATCCCAAACCGCGTTGAGCGCGCTCGATGAACAGCACGGAAAGGCAAGGTTTGAGGCAAAGGACTTGATTCAAAGGCTGTGCTATGAGGAAATCTTGGGCGGCATTGATCAGGTAGTGCAAGCCATTCCGATGAACAACAGCCTTCTGAAGCGCCGAAAGGAAGTCGAACAATCGTTGGAAGAATTCGAGCTTTCGCCTTTACGCTTGCAGGAATCCACGCAGCTCAAATCGCGCCCGTCAAAAAGAAACGTACCAAGCGCCGTCAAATCAAAAAAGAATTCACTCGCTCAGATGGGATTAACCTTCGACGGTGGTCTCGGGTCGGCCGATGACCTTGAAACATCCCAATCAGGCGAAAGTGCGGAAATTGAAGATGGTGTGCCGGTTCAGAAACCTGCACGGAGAAGGAACCCAATTTCGTCGACTTCGCAATATCTTGGGAATTAAGATCTGGAAAAGTGACGAATCCTCGCTCTTGCACCGGTGGCGTGCCCCATACTGACTTTTGACAAATTGGGGAAAATAATATGGTTGATGAACGTTTCCAGGAGAAATGTCAGAACTGATGAGCAGCTCGACTGCACGAATCCTGATCGTTGACGACGAACCATCTTTTCGGATGTCCCTGGTAATGGTGTTGAAAAGAACGGGTCTCTACGAGGTTGATGAGGCAATGTCCGGAGAAGAGGCGATAGGAGCTCTGGAACGGTGTGATTATGATCTTATCATCCTCGATCACCAAATGGGTGAAGTGTCAGGTCTCAACGTGATGCAAAGGATTTTTGAACAGAAATTGCAGATTCCGGTGATTGTCCTGACTGCTTCGGGATCGGATACCATCGCCGTGGAAATGATGAAACTTGGTGCTTACGATTACTTGCGAAAAGACCAGCTCGACCTGTCACGTTTCCCAACGCTGGTCAGGACCACATTGGAGGGTTACAAATCGCGGAGTGATCGTCAGCAGGAAAGTAGGCGCCAAAACAGTCCGATGCGGAACAATGATGTTGTGGGCCTGCTGGAGAATACCAGCGCTTCCTTTTCAAGATCTGCCGAAGCAGTCATCGGCCTCATTACAGACGAATTCGACGAGTATCAAAAAAGGGTGCGCCCTAACCTGAGTCCATCGTCTCAATCCGATGTCGACAGAATTATGAGGAATTTCCAGGAACAATTGAAACTCGTCTCACTCTTCACCAAGACCCTTGCTGATCTTGCTGTGATCGCCCGAACGCGTCGGCGATCCAATCCACAACCTGAAATAGATGAGGATATCATCCGTCGAGGTTTCGGCGGCATTGATTCTTCAGATTTGGAACCGGGATGATTCATTGAGTTACAGACGTAGTACGCCCACGCGACACCTCAATTCCCTCGGTACCTGATTCTCAAATTCTGCAATCCCAACCTTCCTCGTCCCAGGTTTCCGGCAGGATAGCCTTCACTCCAACAATGCATATCCTGAAAATGATTTTCAGGATCCATGCTCTCCATCGGCTGACGTGAACCGTTCCAAAATATGAGACTCGCGAATACTCTTCGATCAAAATCTCTGCAGAGAGTTCCGCATGATGAGCCGATATTCTTATTGAATATTCAGAATCATATACCTAATTTCACAACCACCGTTCTAGCCCATGAAACACTTCCTCTTGTTCGTACTTGCCATAAGCTGGGCCCCGATGCTCATGGGGCAGGACATTCAGAAGCCCCGGTGGGTCAAGCTCTATCAAAATGGTGACGCGTATCCGGACACGATGAATTCCTATTTCGGCATTGGGTCATCATCCATATCACAAGACCTGGCTGATCTTAAAGCTCGCCAGGAATTCGCGCTGAACATCGAGGCAAGGGTCCAACACGTCATTACGCATAACGTGGAGGAAGTAGACAATATCCTTCGCGATGAATACTCCGCAACCGCAAAAATATCATCGGATGTCGTCCTACGGGGCATCAGCATCTCAAGTCGCTACGATGACGATGTCTTGAAACAGTATTACTCCTTCATCCAAATACAGAAATCTGTCTTTGACACGCTCCTTGTTGCCGAAATCCGTAGAGACTTTGAACGTAAGAAAGCCGAGAACAGGATCAATGAGGAGAAGACAAGCGAGGAACTACGGAATCGGCAAGCCGTATTGGAGTTGAGGATAAAAGAAGAGGAGACCAGAAAACGGGAACGTGAACTGGAAAGAAGACAATACGATGATTTTCTCAGCCTGAAAGCCCCGGAGCAGGTCGTTGATCTCCGGAATGGGGAGATTTCGCGCAAAGGTTGCACTGTTGCAGTAAGAACCTCACTATCACCCTTCGATGTTCAATCAGCTTCTCTCAGCCTCGCAATGTGGCAATTCGAATTGACAGCAAATGGATACTTCAGATCTGAACGATTTATGGAATCAGACATGCTCGACCGTGAGCAGGCTTCATTCAAGATCCAGTTGTTGGAACAGGCAGGTGATTTCTATCGGACGAGCCTCGCATTTGGAGTCGTTGGCTACGCCCAGGAGTCAACACTGGGAGCACTCGATTCAATCAAACCGAAGTATTCAATGTTTGTTGGGGCTGATGTCGGGCTACCGACTGCGTTGTACAGCTTCGCATCCGTCTACGTTGATGGAAGGAAAATTTCCTTTGGCTGGAATTGTTTTCCTTTTCCAGGACGTCTGAAAGATGGCCTAGGCCTGCTTGTACAACTCGATTACATTTGGAGCAAACCGTGGCGAAATCGCTTCTCGGATCCTTTGATCCTCCAGACTGGTATCAGATTCCGCGCGTCGGATGCATTTGCCACGAGTTTTACGTACGAAGGTCACGAATTTCTCGTGTTCTCGATCGAGATGGGGATATGACCGGGGGTTGAGCTCTTGTCAAGCGATCTCAGAGAGCTCAATTGCTACTTCTTCTTTCCCGCCTTTATCAGAAACTTGACGGTCTTTATTTCAAATGGCCTGAACTTCAATTGAAGTTTGTCCTTCGTGGGTTTCAGTGGCTTCAAATCCTGTTCCATCAAATCGCACTCTGCCGCACTCTTCGCTTTAAAGCCCAATGCAAGGGTGGCATCGACGGATTCACCGTGTCCTTCGTGAAGCCGGATCAGTATGTCGTCGGTATCTTCCGCCTTCTTTACACTGTCGATAAAAATGCCGCGCTTGTTGCACGACACGAGAGGTCGCATCGTCGAGTGAATAACGTTGTCAAGAACAATGACGGGATTATTAAATTCCCGTGCCCGACGAGTCGATTCACCCTGTTTCCACGTTCCGGAATGTGGTGAGAGGGCATAGGAGAAGGCATGATCTCCCTGATCGGTGTGTTTTACGTCATTGAATCTCCATGGTTCAAGAGGATGAGGGAAAAAAGGCGATCGCAAAAGAGTCATTCTCAAAACGTTATCCCTTGCATCACAGCCGTATTTACAGTCATTGAGCAGGCTTGCGCCAAATTTGACATCAGAGAGATCTGTCCATTGCTGCATCGGAAGTTCAAACCGTGCTTTTTCGAAATCGGTTTTGTGCTTTGACGGTCGGCTAATCGCTCCAAATTGTGTTTCGCACGTCAATGTACCCGTTTTGATATTGAATGGGAACGCAACTTTGAGGAGTGTCTGTTTTTCCTTCCACCGCACCTGCGTATCGAATACAATTTGAGTCCGCTTATGAAACAAAATTATATTTTGAGTCAATTCTGAACCATTGGGGGAGACATACGTGTTTCGAACAATGGCCCGGAGAGGTCCACTTTCCACCGTCTGACGTTTCTTGAAATTGAAGAGTTCCAGATGGTGTCGTTCGAAATTGGGATCAATGTCCCAGGCATCCCATTGTTCAGGAGTGTCTTTGAACGCCTGGAACAGGTTGCCTCGTTTGCCCTTTTCGATCAATTCCTTTCGCAACGTCTTGTCATAGATGGAACTGAAGAAGCCTTTAGCATCTGCTCGAATTCTGAAGAGCGGCGTTTCAATATGTTTCGAAGAGATTTCCCATGGATCAATCCTCGGCGCTTCACCTGTGCCT
>CAZOIM010000106.1:0-12821 GCA_964579855.1 uncultured Ignavibacteriaceae bacterium
TGGAAAACATCGGAGCTCGAAGACTCCACACCATCATGACGAATCTGCTCGAAGAGACTCTCTTCGATGCACCGGATGGGCTGGAAAGAACCGACCTCAAAATCACCAAGAAGACCGTACAAGAGAAACTGCAGACGATCGTCAAGAACAGGGATCTGAGCAGGTTCATCCTCTAGCAGTATCTTCTTCAATAAAAATCCCCGGCCGACTACTCCGGGGACCATCCAACAACAACTGATGCGCATCAGTTTCTATTTCTAATCCTCTAGTCCTTTAGAGATGAGTAATTGTTTTGTTGACTTGTGATCATCAGGACGACCATCTCCTCTATCGTGTCCACCCTTTCCTTTGCCAAAAGAAGCATAGATCGCGCGACGAATCAGTTCTCGGTTCATGAATGATGTGTCGGTCGGATCCAGAAGCACATTATTCAACGGATTGACAAACCAGGATCCCAAATTGAAATTCAAGTGGCCAACTTGTTTGGTTGTTAGGTCACGGTTGTTGGGCTAATAGAAGAGTTGCGACAGCCACGAATAGAAAACGGCGACGGTGTATGCCGTCGCCGTTTTCTCTGAGATGTCGTTTGATTTGAATTAGACTCGAATCTTGAGTCCCGCCGCTAGAGAGAACATTGAGAAGCTTCTTGGCGAGAAGAGCATTCCAAAATTCTCTGTCCCGACGTCGAGGCTGATAACCCAAATATCAAGGCCAAACCCGAAGGCCCACCTGAACTGATCGCCTCCGCCGACAGTAATGCCGGTCCGCAAAGGCAGTATCGGTATAAGCCTCCATTCCGTTCCAAGCGAAAGCCTTGGAATAGTCGAATTACCCAGCGAATTGTTGAGCCCCTGGTTATAATCGATTTCCATGAGCATGTTGCCCGGCAAGTAATGAAGCACGGGCATGTCTTTGGTTTGGAATGCCGCTCCCACCCGAAGCTTTGTCGGTAGTGCCGTAACAAATGAAGATCCCGGACGATTCGAACCTTTGAAGCCGTTCTCGAGATTTTTCTGCTGTGTCGAGTCGAAAGGATCTGTAAGAATTGCGTTGTATGTGCCGTACGTTTCGATGAGATTCTGGTTCCACGTGATCTTTCCAATATCCGTAATACTGATACCTATACGGAAATTATCTCCAATCATTCCGTTAAGACCCAGGTCAATCCCCGTTCCCTTTCCTGCAGGGTCCGGAAATGGTTTGAAATTGAATGAAGACTTGCCTGCTGAATCTGTTCCAAAAATGTTTGAGCCCGACCGCTTCGTGAGGAAATCAAATGCCGCCTGGAGCTGGTACTGGTTTCCTCCGACGATACTATTCGACAATGTTCCGTTGTAGTGGTCAGTCACCATCACGCCGTATCCGCTGATGAATTTCAGACCGACGCCGAAGTAAGTGTTGCTCAGGATCGGCAGAGCAAACGGAAGCTTGTTGGAGTACGAGAAATTCGTTTCCCTGTACCACCACGCTGTGGCGGAAGTCCCGTTGAAATTGTAATTCGATCCTGAGGAATCGAATCCAAAAAGAAAGACTTTGAGGTACTGCTTGGGAATATCCACCTTTGCCCCGATATGATCGGTAATCGCAAAGCCAAGAGAACCGACGCGCCCCAGCTGTATACTCATGCCAATAGCCGTGACTTCCAGGTCCGCCCGCGTTTCACCGTTGTCAGGCAGAAGTCCGAGGAGGTCGTTCTTGTCCTGATTCGTCAACACTTTCTGGATCCGTTGACCGGGATTTTGCGGGTCAGGGATACCCGTAAAGTAATTGTTATAGGCATCGTAGTTGATCAATTCCGAGCTCAGCCGAAGGCCGACGGAGGGCAGCGCGAGGGTAAACGGCAACCGATCGTCCAACGACAGGTTTGCAGGATTGATACCGAGAGCGTCGACACTTCGGGAATCAACGATGAATGTGCGGCCCATGCTGACTCCACGGACATTGGACCGATCGCCGGCGGAAACTATTGAAATAAAAGTGAGGATTCCGAAGGCAATGTATTTGAAGTAATTCGATTTCATCAAATTTTTCTTTGAGCTCAGTGTTATTTTTTATTCACGGTATATACTGCATTCGCCGATGCCCTGATCCTGATATAGTCTGTAGCTCGGATTCTCACAGCCTGAGCCGGTGGACCTTGTGTGCCCGAAGTATTGAGCGAAACCCTTATGTATACAGAATCAGAGGCTGAAAGTGCCTGGATTTCCTGCGTCACAAGGCTAATGTTAAATATGCTCGTTTTTGCAGATGTAACGGATCCAGAAGCATCGACATTGGCCCCAGCGATGGAATAAGTACTATACAACGGTAGCTGCGGCGTTCTAAGAAGTGTGTCTCTGTTGAAGGGCTGTGCACTTTTCCTGCCTATGAAATTTGCCTTGAAACTCAATGCCAAGGGGAGTCCGTTTTCAATCGAAAAGTACATAGTGCCACTCTTTGTACTGGCGACGAACGCACTATCGAATTTCCCGCTGATCGCAGCGACGTCAACATATTGACCGCCGAGGAGACCGAGCTTCATTGGTATTATTACGCTCATCGATGGGTAAATCTTGGTCGTGTCGTAAATTGTGCCTGAGATTGGGGCCGGGGGATTAACCACCACCGATCCACGAACATACATCGAGTCTGGCAGGCTCGATGTCGCCGTGCCGAGGAAAGCACTCAGACCTTGAGCGTTGCCAAGAGTTATTGTTCCGGGGGTGTTAAGTCCAGGATGTATTATTCCCGAAGGAATTTTAAGTGAGTCTATCTTGATTGGAACGACCTTGCGATTTATGGTTACCAACGTCAAATTGTGAGAAATTGGAAATCCGCTGGAGAGTCCAAATTTGAGAACAATTTGAATAGAGTCATAACTTAAGGAACCACTGAACTTATTACTAGCATCACCCAAGCCTGCCAAACTTACGCTCGTATTGACCGGCACCGTCATAGGATTCATAACACCGGTAAGCGACTTCACGACAAACTGTTGTAGAGGATTGAACGACGCTTGGACGAAATCCCTGGATGTAACTGAAAGTTTTGCGCCTAGGGAGTTCACCGAGCGAATTCCAATTGAGAACCTGAGCGATGTTCCCCCGAACGCTCCCTGAGTTCCGTTGACCACGCGATAGTTGGCAAGATTGACGGGGAAACTGAAATTCGTGTGACCAGCCACCGTGGTGTCAAACGAAAGCGTATCGAACGGCGCTATTGATTTGACGAAGTTGCTGAATTTCAGTCTTGCACCAACGAGAAGGCCCGACTGATTGTTCACATTCAAAGAAAAATTACCCGCACTAAAGAGCGCCTGTTGTAAAACCGCTGTCGAGTCAAGTGTGATCGTGGAATCATTTACT
The DNA here is from genome assembly GCA_964579855.1 of uncultured Ignavibacteriaceae bacterium. Lineage (GTDB taxonomy): Bacteria > Bacteroidota > Ignavibacteria > UBA10030 > UBA10030 > JADGQA01. The sequence goes on from CAZOIM010000106.1 coordinate 3,345, forward strand.
GATACGAGGTTTTGCTGAGGAATCTTCGCAGAAGCACTATCAACTACGAGAGACGATGTGCCAAACCCAAATGATATGTTGTCCGTAGAATTTACCGTGAATGGAGTTGACCTTTGAGCAGTCGACATCTTTATAGAATCCGTCTGGAGCGCTCCCCTCATGAGTTCACTCGCCAGACTCACAGTAACGGTCTTCGATTGGCCGCTCACCACAGTGCCAATATTGAAGGAAGCCAGTACCGAATTGTCTGTAGGTGTTGTTGTCTTGTTATTTCTCAGTACAATGGGTTCAAACGTCACGTCGAGCGCAAGGTTGTTTGTCACCGTCAAACTCATGCTACCGCTGAATACCTGCAAATAGTCAAACTCTGCGGAGTCCTGTAAAGCAACCCCCTTAACAGAAAAATCCGCAGCCGGAAACGGAGGTGCTGGCGACCCAGGGTAGTTGACATTTCCAAGCCCCATTTGACCAGCAGTTACGGTGGTGTTCTGCGCAGGAAGACCCGGAACAGTAAGTTGTCCGAGAACTGCCTGGTTGATGCTTGCTTTGGGAGTAACCTTTATTGTGTCGAGTTTTGCGGGTGAAAAGCTACGATCATCTTCATAATAGTATCCCGCAGCGTTTTGCTTCACCTTCGAAGTATCTTTTCCGAAGAGATCAGCGACAGTTCTTGTTCTGTCCAGAATCGGAATGCTCATCTGAATGTCAGATGCAGGCATGATTGGCTCAAGCGGCGTCTTAATGCAGCCAAACGCGATCAATGTCAGGAGGACGCAAGTACCCGCTGTAGTAATTTGTGCGAGATTCAAAGAAAGTCGAATTTTCATTGAGACAATTCTAAGTAAGAGAAATACGGTTGGACTGATACGTAATGAAAAGAACCGAGGGCAATATATGCGCGCCCCCTGCCAATGTCAAGTATGGGAAGCCACATCAGTATGTGCGTGTGACAAACGACACGGGGTATTCTGTAAGAAAAAGACTCCGAAATCTTCCGTTGTTACGGTCATTAAAGACTTCGGAGTCCTGGAAGCGGAGCATATGGTGGCAATCCGCTGGATGAGTTACCGGTTCAGTTGAATTTCTGATCCTTCGTCGGAGGTTGGAAGCCAAGGATCGGTGAACCAGCATCTCCTGCGATTCGGACTTCTCCGAATTTCTTCTCAAACTTGTCGATGTTGTCTTTGAGAGCGTTCAACAGCATCTTCGCGTGCTGCGGAGTCATGATAATACGTGCGTGAACCTTCGCTTTCGGCACGCCGGGAAGCACTCGCGTAAAATCGATGATGAATTCCGCCGGAGAATGTGTAATAATCGCCAGGTTTGAGTATATCCCCTCTGCCTCTTTCTCTCCCAACTCAATGTTGATCTGTTGCTGCTGAACAGGCTCACTCATACTACTACCTCATTGTTAGTCTACCGTTAAGAATCCCATATCACTATTTGCCTGTTCTTGTCCAGTCCTTTACGACTCCGCTGCCGATGACAAAAACCATACCTTCTTTGTCGTATGTCCACTTCGACGCCGGAGCGTTCTCGAACGTTGTGTCTTCCTGCTTGTTTGGCTCTCCTAACGCTGCCTTTAGATCAACGTCCTTCATCCCGAGGCGCATTTCGTAATGTTTTCGCAGCCAATCTGCATTGTTAAACACTTTGGTCGCTTTATCCTGTTGACCCAAGCGAGCATAGATCTTGCCCAGTGTCTCAAAAATCTGCGGATCGTCTTTCTTCACTAACGAGACTTTTTCAAGGTACGGAAGAGCCGCTTCAAATTTCTTCTTATACTCGGCATTGGGGTCTACTTTAATCTCTCCTTTGTTGTCCGCCTTCGCCTCCTCTTTTCTCAGCAAATCCACTCCCCAATTGAACAGTGTCGCGCCGGCATCGTACTGTGCATCGCTGAACGCGGGATCGATGGTCAACGCAGCATTAAATTCCTCGATCGCTTGCTGAAATTGACCGTCTTCGCGATACAGGATTCCGAGGATGTAGTGGTTGTTCTTGTTGTTGGGATCATTTGCTACCGCAATCCGGAACGTATTAAGCGCTTCCTTGATTCTGTTGGATTTGACGTACGCTTGAAGAAGCATGTTGAGATTCAAGTTGTCCTTCGGATCCGCTTCTTTCACGGCTTCGAAAACAGTCTCAGCACTGTCATACATGACGAGGGCACGCCGATGATACGTCGAATCGATCGCCGGGACGTGCGACTTCGATACGCTGGAAACCAAATCGTTTTCAATTTCGAGGGTCAATCCTAGGTTTTTATACATCCAGACTTCTTTGGGATTCGCTTTATCGGACGCGACCTTCTTCCCCTTCTTGGGAGGCTGGACTTTTTTCGCGTCGTCCGGCGCACCAAACGCCGACATAACATCATTCTTGTGTGTGCCGATTCTCATTTGATTCAGGCTTTTCATGATCCGTAATGAGTCGGCGTTCTCCGTTTCAAACTTGGTATCGAGATCGGAGCCTTTGGTAAAATAGATTGCTCCGACTCTCTTGTACGACTCAAGGTCTTTGCTTTTTTCCCACGCCGTCCTGAACGCAATGGCCGCGTTATCGAAATCACCTTTATTGTTATAGGCAATGCCCAGATATTTGTATGTAAGTCCGGTATCAGGCCATATCTCCGCGGCAGTCTTGAAGTTGTTTACGGCGGACTCAAAAAATTGCGTTGAATCCGCGCTCGCCCTCGCGAGATCGGATACACCATCATTAACATGCACTCCCCACTTGCTATAACGCATGTTGAAAATTTCTTTAGCGTGCTTGCTGCTAAGTTTTAACGTCTCGTTGAATGCAACGTTCATGCCTGGAAAATCCCCTTGGTCGGCATCCAATTCTCCAAGCAGGAACCACGCTTCCTCATTTTTTGGGTTTTTCTGGACTTCAGTCTCAAGGAGTTTGATAGCCCCTTTATAGTCTTTCTGTTGAATTCTAAGTTTCGCGCCTGAGAACTCGGGCGAGCCACACTGAAATCCCTCGAGTGTGATGGCAAATGCAATGAGTACTGCAAACGCGATCGTTGAAAAATTTCTCATGGTAATTCCTTTTCTATCTGTTTGTTCTTTCTGGGAGGTTCAAAAATATACCAAATCGTGACGCGATATGCAAAGCATTCTTCGCCATTTTCGCTGGTTTTGACTTTCGGACGAAAATTGAATAGATTTTTGATGACCAATTTTGATAATCCATAGCGCGGAGCGATGAACGATTGCGTATTCTGCAAAATCGTCAGCGGCGAGATTGCATCCGAGATCCTCTTTGAAAATGAGCAGGTGGTAGCGATCCTCGATATCAACCCCATCCATTTTGGTCACGCCCTTGTCATTCCAAGAAAACACTATCGGGATTTTCTCGCATTGGAGCAAGAATGTTACACCTCGCTCCTGGATGCCGCAAGAATTGTTGCCTCCGCACTTGTGAAGGGACTCAAACTGGAAGGGTTCAATCTCTTCTCGAACAATGGCCGGGCTGCAGGGCAATCCATTTTTCATTTCCATCTTCATGTTACTCCGCGCTATCAGGATGACGACATCCGATTCGTTCTAAAATTGAAAAAATATGAAGACGGGAGGATGAAGCAATACGCCGAACTCATCAGAAACCACATCGAACACCACTAGCAACTGAAGAAGGAGATATTTCCGCCAATGCCACACTACGCAAAGCTCAAAACTCCAGCCAATGGTCAAAAGATTACTTTCACGGACGGTGAGGTGCAAGTGCCGGACAATCCCATTATTCCTTTTATCGAAGGTGATGGCACTGGCCCCGACATCTGGAAAGCCTCGCAACGGGTATTCGATGCGGCAGTCAAAAAAGCATATGGCGGCAAACGCACAATCGCCTGGTTCGAGGTCTATGCCGGAGAAAAAGCCAACCAAATCTATGGTCCCAATACCTGGCTTCATGACGACACACTTGATGCCATTAAAGAACATATTGTCGCGATCAAAGGACCATTGACGACGCCGGTCGGCGGTGGCATCCGGTCCATCAATGTGTCACTGAGACAAATCCTTGATTTGTATGTTTGTCTTCGGCCCGTGATGTATTTCAAAGGCGTACCTTCACCAGTCAAACACCCGGAAGCGGTGAACATGGTTATCTTCAGGGAAAATACCGAGGATATCTATGCGGGGATTGAATGGAAAGCTGGAACTCCGGAAGCGGCAAAGATTGTCGAATGGCTTCAAAGGGAAATGGGTGTGAAGAAAATTCGTTTCCCGCAGACTTCAAGCATCGGCATCAAACCTGTTTCCGTGGAAGGAACCGAGCGTCTTATGCGGGCCGCAATTAAATACGCGATCGACATGAAAAGGAAATCCGTGACGATCGTGCACAAAGGAAACATCATGAAATTTACGGAGGGGGGATTCAGGGATTGGGCCTATGACCTGGCCACAAAGGAATTTGGAGCCACACCTCTCAATGGCGGACCGTGGCTCAGTCTCCCCAACGGCATTGTTATCAAAGATGTTATCGCGGATGCTTTTCTTCAACAAATTCTTACGCGTCCAGCGGAATACGATGTTATTGCAACACTCAATCTCAACGGTGATTATATATCCGACGCGCTTGCCGCACAGGTTGGAGGCATCGGTATTGCCCCGGGCGGCAACGTCAATTACGAAAATGGATACGCCGTCTTCGAAGCAACGCACGGGACAGCGCCAAAGTACGCCAACCAGGACAAAGTGAATCCAGGCTCAGTGATCCTCTCAGGTGAAATGATGCTGCGCTACATGGGTTGGAATGAGGCGGCTGACTTGATACTCAAAGGGTTGGAGAAAAGTATCGACCAAAAAGTGGTTACCTATGATTTCGCCCGCTTGATGGAAGGAGCGAAAGAAGTGAGGTGCTCTGAATTCGGCGACAGTATTATCAAGAACATGTAGGACAACATCGGTCAATCAGCAAGGCATGGACGGAAAGTCGGGGAGTCGAAATCATTTTCCGCGGATGGATGGTGGTTTCGACTTCTTATTTGATAGGCCAGCCACTACGTCTTGCGATTCTTCTTTTCCTGTTCATTGAGTTTCTTCTCCAACAGCGCAACACTTTCCTCCGACATCTCGTACTGCTTCTTGTAATATCCACGTTCATGACTTACTTTTGCTACCGGCAACACCAATGTGCACAACAATAAAGAAAAGAGGACGTACGTCGGATCGTACAGGATGTCATATGATACGAAGATTCGGATGGCGCCGTAGAGAAAAATACCATGAAGGATGATCATTATTATCACGGCCAACGGCGTTCGCACAGAAAAGACAAGTGCACCGGCAAGCAAGATAATCAAGAAGACAATTGCGAGATCCCATTGATTGTACCGATGGACGAATGTATTGGTGAGAATAGCACTGATCAATTGAGCATAAATCCGTCCGTAACCCAACCACTGCCGCTTTGCAGCTACCGTCATGTATGGCCAGTCGATCACAACAATTTTCCCAGACAGCTTTGCCCACGTTGAATCGGTAACAGGCATCTCCTTTCCGCCAATCCATTGACCGCTATATTTCAGCGAATCGTGCAACCCCTCCACGAATGCATAGATGGGAGCATTGAAACGGGGTCCGACTGATGTTCGCACGTACGCGAAGCCGTCTTCCCAAACAGGAATTCTGTACGATCCCAATCTGACATTGTCGAAATGTCGAGTGGCAGCCACGTTGTCGGGAATCGACGCGAACTTTCGTACCGCCTGCAACGCCACATCCGGAACAACGTAGCTTTTCATTGTTTCCCGGTATTGATGAGGGACGAATCGAAGCAGAGTGGAGTTATCCGATGTTCTCACCGATGAGACTCCCCAGTCCAATGCGAACAAATTATTCATAGGATGTGCGGTCCACCAATTGTCCTGTGCATCGAATTTCTTTTCCGAAAAATTTTGGAATGGAAAAGAACTGGTGATAGCGCTCCCGAACACGACTCTGTCATTCGAGGCAATAGAACGAACGAGGTTTTGTAGTTTGGGGTCCAGGGTTGTCTGAGGAGGAACAGGAACGACAATGACGCGAGCATCTGCTTTCGTCAGGCGCGCGATGATTTTCAAAACGTTCTTGAAGTATTGTTCAGGCGAATCTTCCATCGACCAGAAGGAAAGCACGCGCACCGGGGGCTCCGCCTCGAATGAATCGGGTTGCATGAACGAGGTCATCGGAATGAGATCAATGTACTTGAGCTCCAGCGGGTATAACACGCGAAATGTGAGAACGAAAACCGCAACAATGAGGATGGCGATGCTCCAAGCGAAGAGTTTGAGGCCCAGCTTCAAGTCCATGGCTACCATTGATCCAAAGAAGACGAATACTCTTGAGGTTGACTGACCGAAAAGTATGGGATTTTGAACAAAGATGCGCCTTGTCCGTTCGGTTTCTTGAATGACTCTCCAATTTTGCGTATTATATTAAAATAACTGAAGAATTTGACGATTGATGGCAGATCCGATCGAAACATCTACCGTCCCGGTAGAAGAGAAGGACGAAGACACTCTTATCCAGGAACCTGCGAAGGTGATCCTGTTTAATGACGAGGTCCATACCTTCGATGAAGTGATTGGCCAGCTTATCAAGGCCATCCACTGCGATTCTACGAGAGCCGAGGCAATTGCGTGGGAAGTGCACAACACGGGAAAATCGGTTGTGTACGAGGGATCCATGCCTGAGTGCCTGAAAGTCTCTCACATTCTCGAAGAAATTGCGCTCCACACTCAGATAGAAGTTTAATCGAATGGCGTAATTCTTCCATGACATCCTCTGAAATCCGAAATAGTTTCCTAAAATTCTTCCAGGATCACGGACACACGATTGTTCCCAGTTCTTCGGTCGTCCCGTACGACGATCCCACCCTCCTCTTCGCGAATGCCGGAATGAATCAATTCAAAGATGTGTTTCTCGGTACTGGCAAACGCACGTATACGCGATCTGCTGATACTCAAAAATGCATTCGCGTAAGCGGAAAACACAACGATCTGGAAGAGGTGGGGCGCGATACGTATCATCACACATTTTTCGAAATGCTGGGCAACTGGTCGTTTGGCGATTACTATAAGCAAGAAGCCATTGAATGGGCCTGGGATCTTCTGACCAATGTCTGGAAAATTCCAAAGAACCGACTCTGGGCGACAGTCTATAAGGATGACGATGAGGCGGAAAAAATTTGGAGAACAAGGACCGATATTAATCCTTCTCACGTACTGAAATTCGGCGAGAAAGATAATTTCTGGGAAATGGGGGAAACCGGACCATGTGGGCCGTGCTCGGAAATCCACATAGACCGCACGCCAGACGTTAGCGGAACAGCGTCGATGGTCAACGCGGGAGTTCCGAGCGTTATGGAAATCTGGAACCTCGTTTTCATTCAATACAACCGTGATGAGACCGGCACGCTAACGTTACTCCCGGCCAAGCACGTCGATACGGGCATGGGATTCGAGCGCATCTGTGCCGTGCTTCAGAATAAAGATTCGAATTACGACACAGACGTTTTCTCGCCAATTATCCGGCGGATCTGCGAACTTACAGGGAAACTATACGACGGAAGCCTTCGACCGGACCTTGACCGGCAGCAGTCTGAAGTTGATACTGCCATGAGGGTAATTGCCGACCATGTTCGTACTCTCACGTTTGCCATGGGTGACGGCGCACTTCCCTCCAACGAAGGTCGGGGTTATGTCCTCAGGCGCATACTCAGGAGGGCGGCGCGTTTCGGAAGAAATCTCGATATGCGCGAACCGTTTATTTATCAGCTCGTACCAACTCTCGTCGATTCGATGAGTTACATCTTCCCGGAGATCAAAGCAAACCTGGAACAGATTCAAAGAGTTATCAAGGGTGAAGAAGAAGGATTCAACGCAACGCTCGACCGGGGGCTGGAAATTTTCGAAGGCGTCATAAAGGAAATGGGACATTCGAAAACTTTTCCCGGCGAGGATGCATTTAAACTGTACGACACGTATGGATTTCCACTTGACCTCACACAACTCATGGCAGAGGAACGCGGGCTCAAGGTGGATGTTGGAGGGTTTACAGAGTTGATGGAAGAGCAGCGAAATCGCGCAAGGGAGTCTGGAAAAATTGATCGCGTCAAAGCAGTTTCAAAAGTGATGGACCGGACCGGCGAATTTAACCAATCAGAATTCATAGGATACACAACGCTGGAAGATGAGGTTATCGTCGATCGCGTTATCGATAATTTTGTTTCGTTGGATCGGACTCCGTTCTATGTTGAATCTGGCGGACAGGTGAGCGATACTGGCACACTCGAAGGTGCCAACTTTGTCGCAGAAGTGATAAATTCGATAAGGCAAGACAAGAAGCTGATTCACGAAATTCGGGTTATAAAAGGCAATCCTACTCCGCTCACAGGTGCACGTGTGCGCGCACGCGTCGATACGACTCGCAGACACAGTATCGAACGTAATCACAGCGCAACGCATCTTGTGCACGAGGCGCTTCGCCGGGTTCTGGGAAACCATCTTCATCAACAAGGTTCGCTCGTTGCACCGGAGTACCTCAGATTCGACTTCAACCATTTCGAAAAAATCTTGCCAGAACAGTTGAAGGCCATCGAAGACATTGTCAATGAAAAGATCGAAGGATCGATTCCAGTCAATGCGCTTAATGATCCAAGAGAGTGGCTCTCGATCGAAGAGGCTAAGCGACGGTATCCCAACGTAAAGATGTTCTTTGGCGAAAAATATGGTGATCGTGTGCGCGTAGTCGAAATGGATCCTAATTTCTCAGTCGAACTCTGCGGCGGAACGCACGTGCTTTCAACCAAGGACATCGGATATTTCAAGTTCAGGAGCGAAGGAAGCATCGCAAGTGGAATCCGGCGCATCGAAGCAGTAACGGGCGATTTCGCTCTCGAGCTACTCAGACTTCACAAGAAAGGCATAGAAGAGCGGATCGATTATGCGAAGGAGCAATTGGGCAGAATTGAAGAACTCATTAAAAGCGTTCACATCGCTCAATCCAAAACCGCCGTCCTGGGATCGGATTTGTTGCCTGCGTTTGCGCAGACCCTTGACCAGCTCAAGAATTCGTTTGACAGGCCAGACAAGGTTTCTGCTGAACTTCGAACGCATTTCGACCGTCAAAACGTCGTTAGCCACGAGGTTGAGAATCTCATCCTTCGAATGGCCGAAATGCTCAAGACTCTCGAAAAGGAAGCCGGACGGCAGCGTTTACAGTCCCTATCGTCTGACATCGATGGTCTTGTGGCGCGTGCCGTGAGCGTCAATGGATTCAAGCTTGTAGCCACGAAAGTGGACTCTACCTCGGTCGATGAGTTGAAATCGCTCGGAGATTCTTTACGTGCGAAGCTTGGCAGCGGCGTCGGATTGATTGCTTCGGTCATTGACGACAAGATTGCGTTTGTTTGCGTCGTCACTGACGACTTGGTAGCAGGCAAAAAGGTCGAGGCGGGTAAAATTGTGGGTGCCGTGGCAAAACTTGT
>CAZOIM010000107.1:0-12771 GCA_964579855.1 uncultured Ignavibacteriaceae bacterium
TGGGATACTTTGAGTGGTCACAACTCGCCGCTCTACGCACCTCGAGATGATGATAGTCTGCGCAACGTCGACGCTTCGTTCAGACTCTATAGCCAGTCATTCAAAATCCCAACAGAGAAAATCAATCTTGGTGTACCCTTCTATGGTCACTTGTACACGAATTGCACGTCGCTCTATGCTCATCACTCAGGAAGCGACAATGTGCACTTTTCTAACCAGGGAATGTTTTACTCAAACGTCCTCCAGCATCTCGGCGACTGCAAACGCTATTGGGATGAAAGGGCCAAAGTTCCCTATTTGATTTGCGATTCGTGGAAATCCCTCATGTCGTATGATGATGAGGAGTCGGTAAGGTACAAAGCACAATATGTGATTGATCATAAGGCGCGAGGATTGATCATCTGGGAAATCACTGGGGACTTTCTGCCAAATGGTAGAACTCCTCTCCACGACGTCATATCGTCGACGTTTAGATCGATGACGAAGCCATGAAATTTGTATTCAGCATAAAAAGGATTGACGATGCAATACGGGCATTTTGACGACGAACACCGGGAATATGTTGTTGATCGACCTGATGTTCCCGTTTCGTGGACCAATTATCTTGGCGTAAAAGATCTTTGCACTGTCATTTCGCACAATGCGGGTGGATACTCATTCTATAAGACAGCCGAGCATCACCGGATTACCCGGTTTCGTCAAAATGGAATTCCGCTTGACCGACCAGGGCACTACGTCTATATCCGTGATGATGAAACCGGGGAGTACTGGTCCGTTTCCTGGCAGCCTGTTGGAAAAGATCTTACCAAGGCGAAGTATGAATGCCGGCACGGACTTTCCTATTCCAGGTTCAGCGTCGATTATCAGGAGATCGAGGCGGATCAATTGGTCTTCATCCCGATTGATGATGACGTGGAATTGTGGGACGTGAAAATTAAAAACACAGGGAAGAAAAACAGAAAACTCTCCTTGTTTACCTATTGCGAATTCTCGTATCACCACATCGAGATAGACAATCAGAACCTGCAAATGTCACTCTACGCCAGCGGGTCAAGTTACGGTGATGGCATCATTGAATACGATTTCTTTTATGAACCCTGGACGTATCACTATTTCACCTCGAATATTACGCCAGATTCGTACGATTGTGTGAGAGACAAATTCCTGGGCAATTATCGTACTGAAACCAATCCCATCGCCGTTGAGCAAGGGCGCTGCAACAACACCACCGAATTGGGAGGCAACCATTGCGGTTCCCTTCACAAGCGATTGAATCTGAAGGCAGGGGAGGAATCGAGGATCTTGTTCATGCTTGGTGTCGGCAATCGGGCCAAGGGCAAAGAGGTTAGAGAAAAATTCAGCAGCTTACAGAATGTCGATGAGGCGTTTGCGGACCTTAAGGGATACTGGAAAAAGAAACTCGATGTATTGCAGTGCAAGACGCCGAACAATGGATTCAATACGATGATCAACACCTGGACATTGCTTCAAGCTGAAACGTGTGTCGTCTGGTCCAGGTTTGCGTCATTCATCGAAGTCGGAGGGCGAACCGGGATCGGCTATCGGGATACTTCGCAGGATGTTATGGCAGTTCCACACACAAATCCTGTGAAATGCAGGGAACGCATGGTGGAATTGCTTCACGGACAGGTAAGCAAGGGATACGGATTACACCTTTTTGATCCAGAGGTATTCAAGCCGAAGGAAGACCGCCTTCCCGGAGTAAAGCTTCCGACCGTCGTCCCAACACCCAGTGCCGCGGATATCGTCCACGGAATGGAAGATGTGTGTTCCGACGATGCGCTGTGGATCATTGCCTCCGTCTGCGAGTACGTCAAGGAGACCGGCGATGTTGGATTTTTCGACGAAGTGGTACCGTTCGCTGACAAGGGGCAGGTAACTGTCTACGAACACTTGAAACGATCGCTCGATTTTTCAGCTGAGCAAGTAGCTTCCAATGGCATCTGCCTCGGCCTACGTGCCGATTGGAATGATTGTCTGAATTTGGGTGGAGGACAAAGCGCCATGGCTTCGTTTATGCACTATTGGGCGCTCTCGGAGTTTGTTTGTGCCGCCAAATTTCTCAGGAGGGACGAGGACGTGAGGAAGTATTCGTTGTTGGCCGACAAAGTGCAACAGTCCTGCGAGCGGGAACTCTGGGATGGAGAATGGTATATTCGCGGAATCACCAAAAAAGGAATCAGAATCGGCTCCCAGAAAAACGAAGCCGGGAAGATCTTTCTGGAAAGCAACAGCTGGGCAGTACTTTCGGGCGCTGCACCCCGGGACCGTGGTCTGAAAGCGATGGATTCTGTGCACGAGCATCTCTCCTCAAAGTATGGGATTCACCTGGTGTGGCCGACATTTTCCGAACCGAACGACGACATCGGATATCTCACCCGCGTTTATCGTGGCATCAAAGAAAACGGTGCAATATTCAGCCATCCCAATCCGTGGGCGATGATTGCCGAATGCAAGTTGGGAAGAGGCGACCTTGCCATGAAACTTTACAACGATATCTTGCCGTACAATCAAAACGATATGATCGAAATTCGCGAGGCTGAGCCGTATTCGTATTGTCAATTCATCATGGGAAAAGATCACACAGCCTATGGTCGTGCACGGCACCCGTGGCTCACTGGAAGCGGAGGGTGGGCTTACACTGCAGCTACAAAATGGATCCTCGGAATCAGGCCAGGATACGATGGACTCTTCATCGATCCTTGCATACCGAAAGAATGGAAAGGGTTTGAAGTTTCGCGGCTTTGGCGGAGCGCAACGTATAACATTATCGTTGAAAATCCAACGGGAGTCGAGAAGGGAGTGCACGCAATTCTCCTGAATGGAAAACCTGCCGCCTTCCCCATTCCGCCCCAACCGCCAACATCACGCAACGAAGTTCTCGTGACGATGGGGTAGCGCAGAACGATCGCCAACGAAGATTCGAATTGACGGGACGCTGAAGATTCCTCTCAAGGCAGGCTGAAAATCAAGAGATGAGGTTCACAGTGATCGACCACCAACAAGGATGAAGTTTACAGGAGCTCAAGAGCAGACTATGGCACGAACTTATGATGGGACATCTTCGGTAGAGAAGATTGAATTGAAACGGAGCGGACGAGAGTCATGGTATAGTCCCGTCGAAAAAATCCGGATTGTTGAAGTGGATAACTTTCCCCTCCTTGGAAAGCTGACCGCTCTACGCTTCATCGAATGGGTTCTCAAAAACCCCGGCGGCGTCATTTCATTGCCGACCGGAAAAACTCCGGAACACTTTATCAAATGGGTAACCCGCATTCTGGCACGATGGGATTCCAGCGAAATCCAATCGCTCCTGGGAGAATATGGCATTAGCGCCTCAAAACGTCCGGACATGAAGAGTCTTTCATTTGTCCAAATCGATGAATTCTATCCGATGGACTCGCATCAGCATAACAGCTTCAATCACTATGTTCGGAATTTTTATATCAAGGATTTCGGTCTTAGTCCTGAAAAGGCGTTGTTGATCGATTCAACAACTCTCGGATTGATGCCCGGTCAGACGATGGAGGAGGTGTTCCCCGCAGGCGTGGTCGACCTGACGTTGCGAGTTCGACACACACGCACTGAACTGGAATCGGCTCAACACGATGTGATTAATCGCGTCGATTGGTTCTGCATGGAATATGAACGGAAAATCCGAGAACTGGGCGGACTGGGATTTTTCCTTGGTGGAATCGGACCGGACGGACACATTGCATTCAACGTCCGGGGTTCAAGCATTTTCTCTGTAACCCGACTCACAGGGACAAACTATGAAACCCAGGCAGCCGCGGCATCCGATCTGGGCGGCATTGAAATTTCCCGGAGTCGTCTTGTTGTCACGATTGGTCTCTCTACTATCACGTTTAATCCCACTACGACGGCGATCATCATAGCGGCGGGCGATGCCAAAGCTCCCATCGTTCGGCAAGCGATTGAAGAACCCCTGAATCCGCAGTATCCGGGCTCAGTATTGCAGCAACTCGAGAACGCGCGATTCTATCTCACCAAAGGTGCTGCAGGGAAATTGAGTAAACGAACCTACGTTGATTTCTGCAATCTTCCACAGCTCGACGATCGCCAGGCTGATGACGTTGTGCTCTCACTTTCCATCGCTCGCGAAAAGCCTGTCGAGGAATTGTCGAAAGAAGATTTTGAAAACGACCCCTTTGCGAGAGAACTTCTGCGACGATCGGGGTTGTCTCACGAACAACATGCATCCGGTGTGAAAGCCAGACTCATCAATCGACTTGAGAAAGGCCTTAAGCCCGTCACGAATACGACGTTCCTTCACACGGAACCACATCACGACGACATTATGCTGGGATATCTTGCGTATCTCTATCATCTGGTGCGTGACCCCAACAACCGACATTTTTTTGCAAACATGACTTCCGGCTTCACGGCGGTTTCCAATAACTATTTTCTTTCCATTATTCGAAAACTGAGAAAACACCTTGACCGTAAATCGATCGTTGGATTGCTGGACGAAGGTTATTTCAATCCGAAAGATCAAACCAGGAGGGCTGAAGAAGTCTATTTATTCCTGGACGGCATTGCGGCAAGAATGGAGGAGCGGAGAAATGAGGCGGAAGCACGTCGCACGTTGAGAAATTTCGTTGAGGTGTATGGTACCGTCGACGTGACGGCACTCCGATTGCGTGCAAGAGATCTCGAAGAATACTTATCCACGCAGTATGCGGGTGCGAAGGACCCGCCGGAAATTCAGAAGCTCAAAGGGATGTTGAGAGAATGGGAAGTCGAGCTCCTGTGGGCGTACTTTGGGATTCAACCTTCTGCGATTCATCCCTTGCGTTTGGGATTCTACCAAGGCGACATTTTTTCGGAGGAACCGGATGTCCGCCGGGACGTGATGCCGGTGTTCGAGCTCATCAAATCGATCAAACCGAATGTCATTTCGGTGGCGTTCGACCCTGAAGGAAGCGGGCCCGACACCCACTACAAAGTCCTGCAAGCGACTGCAGAAGCTGTTCGCCTGTACGAGCAGCAAAGCGGCGATACTTCCATTCGGATATGGGGATATCGAAATATCTGGTACCGCTACAGACCCGCAGAAGCGGACCTTATTGTCCCCGTATCGTTGAATACAATGTCGCTCATGCATACGTCATTCATGAATTGTTTTGGATCCCAAAGCGCCGCATCGTTTCCGAGCTACGAATACGATGGACCTTTCTCTGAATTGGCGCAGAAGATTCAAGTCGAGCAGTATGCGATGATCAAGAATTGTCTTGGCAAGGATTTCTTTCAGCGCCACTCTCACCCACGCTTGCGTGGGGCGCGAGGACTGATATTCCTTAAGGACATGTCTCTCGGCGAATTCTACGAAAAAGTCCGCGAACTGAAGAAACTGACGGAAGCTAAAGGGTAGCTATCGCGTTCGATTGGCATTCAAATATATTGCAGATCATCGATCCTTGAGAGATCAGCGTTGTGATTGGCCATTGATTCCATAAATGGCCCTGTTCCGTTGTTCAATTCTTGCCGATTTCTTCTGTCCTTCCTCACCAAACAAAACAATCTGTCATTATGTATATCCATCAACTTCAATAAGCGACTAGATCCCCTCATTTTGAAAAAAAATGAAGAAAAGTCGCGTTCTTTTGCTCGAGAATTTTTGGTTCAGAAACAAATACGAAATTGTTGCCGACATTCAGAATCGATTTTGGGGAATTCCCATACATGGTCAACAAAAGATTCATGAAGTCATGATGAGGATCCGGAGCGCAACCAAGTCGAATGAAATTCTCTGCGAATCCATATATGACAATGGCTAACAAGCCGCTCTATAGTGATCTAGAGCAATCGTCCATCTCTAAGACTTGAATCGGTAAGATTTTCTTATTATCTTCATTCCAGACTTAACGGCCAGGATCCTACCTACAGAACCACAAAAACAATAAACGTATTGTCCATTGAGAAAAACACGAATACTTGTCATTGAGGATAATCGCGTATTGGGCGAGGGCATAACGGCGATGCTTAACGGACAACCGGACATGCACGTCGTAAATACCATCTCGAGCGGCAACAATGTGCTTCAGAAGGCTGGCACCTCAAAACCTGAGATAGTTCTTATGGATGTTGGCCTGGCAAAATTCAACGAGATATCTCTCGTGCATTCGATAGTAACGCATTTGCCGAGAGTGAAAGTGGTTGGAATGGGTTTTGTCCCGTCACAGTCGGACATTGTCGAGTTCGTGGAAGCAGGCGCGTTCGGATTTATATTGAAGGACGCCACTGTCAAAGAATTTCTTGGAACCATTCGGTCCGTGACGCAGGGTTCAAAAGTTCTACCGCCGACATTGACCGGCTCACTCTTTTCCCACGTTGTCGAGTTGGCACTCAGGAGGGGGAAAACAAAAATAACTAACGCAGTCCGAATGACAAAACGCGAGCGTGAAATTATCGCACTGATTGCAGACAGCCTGAGCAACAAGGAAATTGCGCAGCAGCTCAATATTGCCACGCACACAGTCAAGAGCCATGTGCATAACATCATGGAGAAATTAGCGTTACACAGCCGACTTCAGATTGCAAAACACGCCGCTGAAGAAGAGGCGACCTGATTCCACTCCGACCGAATCTCAACGGCGCAATACCTCTCATTTTGAACCTATTCGCCCCGCGGTAAATTCTCTTTTTCCTCCTCAGAATTCATTTTAAAACCAAGTTCTCCCATCGCGGTGCGACGATAGCCACAGTCCACTCGATGGAATCCTGTCTTCTTCTCCGATTACTGGCCAAAGAAGGATCTTGCTTGCCGTCTGCGCAAGAAAGAAGATTCGTCCGCGCTCAATCTCTACGCTGAGGATAGGCTTAAAGTCCCAATATCGTGTGTAATGTCGCAATCCATCCTTTGCCGTCTCCGAAACGGTAGACATTTTCCATTGACGCCCACGGTGGTCACAATGACCTCACGGACATCGTACACTGGAATCCGATCCTTCTTGTTACATTCAAATCACGTCAGAACTTCGCACTCGGCCTCTCGTACTCTCATTACCACTTGACAACAAGAAAGAATATTCAGGTGACCGGCACAATATTCATCACTTCTTCCCAGAGTCCGTCCTTCATCTTTGCATAAGGATTAATTCCTTTATCATCCTTTCGGCCTATTACTTCTCGATAGCGTCATAGGTATACTGAATCACGTTTCAGAAGGGGCGATTGACAGATATCAACCGAGCCATGCCTCGAGGTACAAAAACCTAAACTGAAGGACATTGGACTATGAACTGGGATCGAATCGAAGGACAATGGAAGCAGCGAAGAGGAAAGGCGGTGCACCATTGGGGTAGGGTCATGAATGATGAGCTCGCCGCCATTTCCGGCAAGTATGAAGAACTCGTCGGAAAACTCCAGGAGAATTACGGCATTGCCAAGGAAGATGCGAAGGGAAAGACGGCGGAGTTCAAGAAAGGCATTGAGAAGTTAAAAAAGTCCAATGCGAACCTCGTGAGATTGCAGAATTCTCTGAACGCGACGAAGAAGACATCGAAAAAAATATTATCGAAAGCCAAAGCCAAAATGAAGAGATGAGACGATTTCAATTAAGTACTCAGTCCCAATCACACCAAGTGTTTATTCACACGTTAACTGCTTAAAGAGGAACCCATGAATAATTCAACGACAAGTCGAACAAGTACCCTGAGTCTTTGGACGCGGGCTTCACGAACGATCAATAGATTGTTCTCCATCCCGTTTTCAGCCGGACTGACTGCCGCACTGATTTTTGTTGGATTTATGGGCGGCTGTAAACCGGAAGATCCCGGTATCGTAACGGTTTGCATTACTCCGACGGTTATCCGCACGTCTCCTGCAAACGGTGGAACGAATGAACCTCTCAGCAAGAAGAGTGGCGTAGCCAGTTTTAACAAGGTTTCCGCAGTCAAAATAATCTCGGCGACATTCAGTACGCCGATGGACCCGAATTCGATAACGACAACAACATTTACCGTGCAGCAAGGCACGAACTTTCTTTCAGGGACTGTTTCCTACTCCGACACGACTGCGCTCTTTGTGGCACCAAACGGACTGGCACCGAATCTCACCTACACGTGCACAATATCGACCGGGGCAAAAGCCCTCGCGGGTGCGTCACTCGCAAGCAATTATGTTTGGACTTTTACGACTATTGCGCCGGGGACACCAACGCTGGTCTCACCTGCCAACGGTGCAACCGGGATTGCGACGAACCCGACTATGATTTGGAATGCAGTAGCCGGAGCGAACAGCTATCGCCTTCAGGTGTCTACAAACAACACTTTTGCTTCAACAGTGTACGATGATTCGACACGCACCAATACTTCTCAGGGAATTTCAGGTCTCACCGTTGGATCAACATACTACTGGCGTGTGAATTCAAAGACCTCAGGCGTAACGAGCTCGTACTCCACTATCTGGAGTTTCACAACACTTGGTCCGCCAGCGGCTCCGATATTATTCTCGCCTCTTGCAGGGGCACAAAATCAGCCGACGAGTCTCACGTTAAGCTGGCTTGCATCGACAGGAGCCAACACCTACAGACTCCAACTTAGCACAAGTGCTGTTTTTGCCGGCACGGTGTTCGACGATTCGACGATAGCAATTACCTCGCAACCGATAACCGGTTTGACGGTTGGCATTACGTACTACTGGCGTGTTAACGCGAAGAATGCGGCAGGTACGAGCGCCTATTCTACACGCACGTTTACCACCAGCATTGTGGCTCTTCAGCCTCCGTTCCTGGCGACACCTGCGAATGGGGACACAGTTTTCATAACTGGTCCGACGTTGAATTGGAACGCTTCGGTAGGCGCGGCCACGTATCGTCTGCAGGTTGATACAAGCGGTGTCTTTACGAATACGATTTTTGACGACAGTACCATCGCGGGCCTCTCGCACACTCTGGCGGGTCTCACGAACGGAAAAACATACTACTGGCGCGTGAACGCGAAAAACAGTGTTTCGACGAGCGGTTACTCAACGATTTGGCACTTTACAGTCGCGCCACTGCCACCTTCGCTGCTTGGTTCAGCCAGCACCTTCGGGATCATGGCAACGTCTGCGATCACGAGTACCGGCAACACGATTGTCAACGGGGATGTGTCTCTTAGCCCCGGCACTTCCATGACGGGATTTCCGCCGGGAATTGTGAACGGAACCATTCACGTCAACGATGGAGTGGCAGCGCAAGCCAGAGCTGATCTTCTGACTGCATACAACTCGCTCAAAAATCTTGCTCCGGGAACGACAATCTCTGCCGGTGCGGATCTGGGTGCACTCTATCCCACAGGTATTCCGCCGGGCACCTACACATCCGGCAGCACCATGTTAGTCTCGACCAATCTCGTTCTCGATGCGGGTGGCAATGCCAATGCTGTCTGGGTTTTCCAAATTGGTTCTTCACTAACTACGGGTGCCAATATTAGTTTGGCGAACGGTGCACAGGCGAAGAACGTGTATTGGGTACCGACGCTTGATGGAACTGTAGGCGTAGGATCAACATTCTATGGCACCATCGTAGCAGGAAGAGATGTCACCGCAGTTACTGGCGCCACGATCAACGGAAGAATTTTAGCTGGCGCGACAACTGCAGGCACGATTGCCCTGCAAGCTAGTGTGGTGAACGTACCGGAACCTTAATGAAATGAATTTCCCGTCAACGGTTGCGTTGGCGGGACCGTGTTCGAGGCCATGTATCGAACAGAGAGTACAGTCACACAATCCGCCTTTTAAAAGGCACTATACATCGGTAGTTTCAGAAGGAGTCAAGCATGAAAAAATCCACCGTTCAACGACATTCCCTCACCCAGAGATTCATTCAAGCGGCAGCCGTAACATCGGTCTCGCTTGCACTGTTTCTTCTCTCTGCGTGTGAAACAAACACGCCGACGAGTCAAGCTAATGCACTTTCGGGTCCACTAGCCCAAAGCGGTCGCCTTTCGAAGAATGCAGCAGTCAGTGCTTCAGCAATTCCCTTGGGCACAGCATCCACATTCGCTGTCCTGGGTAGCACTGGAGTTACCAATGCTGGAGCTTCACTTATCACTGGAAATTTGGGTGCTGGGCCGGCTGCTCCTGCAGCGACAGGGTTCGACCTGGTAGCAAACACAATCGTCTACGGTCCCGGTGGGACGGTAACGACGGGTTTGGGTATAGTGAACGGTACGATCTATGCTGGAGGTCCGGTCGAAACTCAGGCCCACCTCGATGCCAGCACGGCGTACAATTTTCTTGTAGCCCAGGTGCCGGATAGTATTTTTTCGGGCGTTACTCAACTCGATGGAATGACGTTCACACCAGGCGTTTATAAATTTGCGCCGGAAGCTGATTTGGGTGTGAATGCAACAGTTTTTCTTGATTTTCAGGGAAATAGCGATGCAGTGTTTATTTTCCAGATGGGCAGCACGCTCAAGACTCTTGCCGGTTCAAATGTCATAGCCTTGAATAATGGCAATCCGACCTGCAATGGTTCGAACGTGTATTGGGCTGTTGGTTCCTCTGCGACAATCAATGGTGCTCAGTTCGTTGGAACCGTCATTGCCACAACCGCTATTACAATGACTTCCGGTGCAAGCGTATCTGGTAGGATGCTGGCGTTGGGTGCTTCAGTGACGATGATTAGCGACACCATCTCGGTTTGCGCCGGCTCTGGCGGCATTATTCCGCCTCCCAAGCCTTGCAGAGATTTCGTTACCGGTGGTGGATGGATCCAGGGACACTACGATGCTAAAGGTCACAAAAATGACAAAGCAACGTTTGGCGTCTCCGGCGGTATTAAGAACGGCAAATTCTGGGGTCAGCTTTCTTTCAATGACCACGGCAAGAATTGTGTGAAGGTCAAGAGCACGAGCGTAACGGCATATATCTACATTGATCCCGTGACTCGTCAGATCGAGGGCACATGCAAGATCAACGGTAGGGGCTCGTTTACGTACACGGTGGTTGTTGTTGACAATGGCGAGCCAGGACGGAATGACAGTTTCAGTTTGGTCCTCTCGAATGACTACAGCGTATCCGGCACTTTGAAGGGTGGCAACATCCAGTTCCATACAAAATGTGGGGAGTTACGAGACAACGACGACAAAGAGAAGTGCGACGACCACAATGAACGAGAAGGCAACGACAATTGTGATAACGATCGCGATTGGAACTAAAGATCTGCATCGTGTTTCGTCTCGGTCCCCGGACCGAGACGAGAACGATGATTGTCGCGAACCAGGATAGTAATTCAGACAACAGTATGAACTCACTTGAGCTAAGCATGATCGACAAAACTCATCTCTTTAAGGAGGCACGTATGTATCGTCACCGAACAGTAATCCGAGGCCGGAAGCATTTGAAGGTCTGGCTCACAAGGGTCATGTTCAATTCTGCAATTCTGTTTTGTTTGAGTGCCGGGCTTCAAGCGCAGGAGATTCAACGCACACAACCAACGTGGTGGTTGGGCGCTGCCGCTGGAGCGAACTTCAACTTCTACAGCGGAACGACCCAAATTCTGAATTCCGCTTTCATGACGCCATCCCCGTTTCACAAAGGATTTGGCGTTGGGTTGTATCTTGCTCCCCTCGTGGAGTATCGCGCCGATTCAGTCTGGGGTGGAATATTACAAGTGGGATACGATGATCGTCGAGGATCGTTTAGTGACGTCCCCTGCCCGTGCGGTGAGAATTCAACCTTGTCCGCAACGGTAAGTTACTTCTCCATCGAACCGAGCCTTCGGATCGCACCATTCTCTGACGGGTTTTACATATTCGGAGGACCGCGAATTGGATTCAACTGGGCTCTCTCCGCGGACAATCAAAAGTCTTTTATCTATACCCAGGAAGGTGGCTCTGCCACCAAAGCCGAATTTAGTAACATCAGGAAAACCGTCTATTCCGGACAAATCGGAATAGGCTATGATATCGCCCTGGCGACTCCGAACAACGAGCACCAAGTCGATCTTACACCGTTCATTTCCTACCAACCATATTTTGGTGAGGATCCACGATCGACTGGAGCGTGGGGAATATCCACATTGCGCGTAGGCGCTGCAATCAAATTTGGGTCCGGGGAAGTTATTCCCCGTCATGAAGCTGCACCCGTGGTCTATCGCGACGTCCAGTTCTCGGTTCGCGCACCAAAAGCAGTTCCGGCGAAGCGCAGGGTGAGAGAAACGTTCCCGCTGTTGAAAAAAGTGTTCTTCGATGCAGGATCGAATGAAATAGCAGATCGTTACGTGGTGTTGACGAAAACCCAGGCAACAAATTTCAAGGAAGAACAGTTGCAGGAAATTCAGCCGAAGAGCATGAACGGCCGCTCGCTTCGACAGATGACGGTGTATTACAACATCCTCAATATCCTCGGTGATCGATTGAGAAGAAATCCGGCTTCCACCATTTCACTCACTGGATCATCCGAGAACGGATCTGCACAAGGCAAACAAAGAGCAGAAACAATTAAGCACTATTTCGTGGATGTTTTTGGCGTAGACAGTACACGGATAACAACGGAAGGTCGTGAAAAGCCCGAGGTTCCATCTGTAGTGCCTGGTGCGACAAAAGAGCTTACTCTCCTCCGGGCCGAAGATCGCCGGGTGGATATCGAGAGCACTTCGCCAGAGATGATGCTGCAGGTTGGAGGGAGAACCCACACGATGCTGAGACCTGTGCAGATCTATTCAGAAGTGGAAGATCCGCTAGACAGCCAGGTGCTCTTCTACGTTGTCGGAGCAAAGGAATCGCTGGCTTCATGGTCGCT
>CAZOIM010000108.1:0-12650 GCA_964579855.1 uncultured Ignavibacteriaceae bacterium
GACCACGAATTTCGCACTTCTCTTGTGGCGAGCGGGATTCATGGTGATAGTTTCGGATTATTCGAGAGAAATCATTGCTTTCATGACGCCGTCTCCGTATCGAGCCACGAGATCAAATGCCTTTTGCGTTTCATCCAAACGGAAGTGGTGCGTCGCCATCGAATCCATACTGACACGTCGGGTTTCCAAAAGATCGAGCGCCTTCTGAGTGCAATGGGCTTGTCTCCGAATATTGAGTACAGTAATTTCTTTGCGTCGCAACTCATGGATCGGAAAAGACACTTCATCAGGCTCCGTAATTCCTACGATGACAAGTTTTCCTCCCGGTTTCAGAAGCTGTATGCCTTGGCGGATGGCGTCTACGCTGCCGCTGCATTCGTATACTACATCCAACAATAGTGGTTCAATCCGTGAAATGTCTTTTACCACGTCTGTATGTGTCGGATTCCCGGTCCAGTCAGGTCTCAACTGATTGGAAAATTTCAGCCTCTCATCAATTTTGTCGGTGACAAAAATGCGACGGACATTCGAAGTTCGCAAAACGTGGAACACGGACATCCCGATTGGTCCCGCACCGAGGATAGCCACATTGCCGTTTTCAGGTAATTCCGATTGTTGTACAGCATAGACTGCAATCGCAAGCGGTTCGGACAAGGTTGCCTGCTCGTAACTGATGAAATCGCCTATGGGAAAACAGCATTGCTCGGGGAGTAAAATGAACTCGCTTAGTGCTCCATCCAGTTGTTTTGGACATCCAAGAAAGAGGAGTTTTCTGCAGGTATGTTCTCTTCCAGCTCTGCACTGGTCGCATTCGCCGCACGAAACCGACGGCTCTATAGCGATTCGGTGGCCGGGTCTCACCCGTGTGACAGCACTTCCTATCTTATCGACAATCCCTGCCGCCTCGTGCCCGATGACGAAGGGGAATTCAACGACCTGTGAGCCAATTCTTCCCGCAGTGTAGTAGTGAATATCAGACCCGCAGACACCAACGTTCCGGATTCTGATAAGCACGTCGGTGTCTTTTCTGATTTGAGGCGTTGGTACATCCCGGATTTCGAATTTCTTTATTCCGGTTAATAAGGCAGCTTTCATTACGCTACTTTAATAGGACGTTGGCGGAATCATCGCGTTGAATGCGTTTATTGGGAAACAAGAATCTCATTTTCCGTTATCTGCAATTCTATACCTGCCGCCTTTGCCGCTTCCTGCAGAGCGGCATTCAGCATCACGATAGGGTCCTTGCTAACATCAAGCCGTCTCATCAATCCTTCCCCCTTTTTCTCTCCTACTGTCAGAGAAATCTTCAAACCTTTCCGCTTACACGCGATTCTTGTTCCGTTTTCAAGTTTGGTGTTCATTGGTTTGATATAGGCATCAATATAATGCACGCCTATACCTGATTTGTCGAGAGCTGTCGGAGGAAGCTTTTCCTTTGCCAACTGATTGATATCGCATATTTTTACCATACACGCTCTCCTTTATCAGTATGAACAAGATGACGCATTGACTATTGTTTAGATTGGCTGAACAGTGTTGATGTTCCGTTGCCGATGTTAGCCAATGCATAATGAAGGACTTCGAAAACCAATCCCCACTTATGTTGTCTGCTCGCTGAATCGCAAAAACAGCCCGATGGATTAAACTCGCGTTCCCAACTTATCGCATCTTCTAATTGCTTTCCAACCAACGGACGCTCATTAATAATGGATTGAATAAAAGCATCACCTTTGTCCAGGAATTCACACATGTATTTGTAGCCCTCGTCATTGGCTGAGGGCATGCACTCCACCTGTTCAATTCGGAACCCGCTTTCGGCAGAACCAAGCCTTATACGATAGACGAATTCCAGGGGATGTCCAAGATTCGAACACGTTGTTCCCTCATAATGAAATTCAGCGTCAATGTGCCCACTCTCCAATAGATTCAGTCGCAGTCGGTCTCTTGACCATTTCCGCAGTGCGGTCGGACTGATAGTATACTGAGCTTTTGGATTTAGCGGAAATGTGTTCTCAACTCCTAACGATAGGCTGTTTTCCACATTGTTAGGCCGGCCAACACTTTCTATCCTTGGAGGTGCCTGCTTATATGGAGTTCTGCGATATTGACATGAGGGAAGCGAGCAGTTCTGACACGGAATAAGGCTTGTTAGTCGTTGCACTCTCTCGAGTTTCGAGGTAATCCCGAACACAGCCAGCAGAGATTTTTTCGGATTCAACATTCCAGTGTCCAACACCCGCAACTCGGCTGGAAAAACGTTCGTGCGTTTATCAACGATGAGATTGAACAGATGCTCCTGATCCGATATATCCCATCCGGGATAACCGGGACTGTAGTGCGGCAGGACTGCTGAGTTCTGCAAATCCGCCCATTCGCAGAATCGAAATCCGGTGTTCGCAATGAGGTATTCAACAACAGCAGAGCCGTACGTTTCCAGAAAGAAATACTCATCGGGTTTGTCTTCCAACCAGAGACGATGTGCCATTTCCTCGCATTCTTTTCCGGCACTTACGGCTGCAACGAATGCCCCTTCGGCTCCAGCGTCCACCAGCTGATCACACAATCGATTCGACACGAATGGGATTCCTTCCAAGCGAAGTCGATCGCGGTCGGCCTCGAGTGTTCGCAACTTTCTTGCATAAACCCACGGTTTTCCATTTTGCTGGTACCATTCGCGAGCCCATTGAGCAAGGACCTGAGGCCGGCCTTCAAGGACGTGATTTCGAGGATAGCCCAACAAGCGAACGTATTCGGCCTCCAGGACGTTGACGTCCGGATGTATGTCAATCAATTCAAACATTTCGCCGATACAAATGATCTAAACACGTTATCGTCCCAAAGTTTCCGGAATATCGATTGAATTAACAGGATTGAACTGACAACCTTCAACGAAATAGTTGAAGAATTCTGGATCTGTTTCAAGCCTGCAATGGGTCACCGTGGTTACCAGGTTTTCCAGCTCTGCCCGTTTTGTACGCGATAATAACGCAATGCATGCACCTTCTATAGCTGCATTGCCGACCTGGATGATCTTAGAGTCCTCCAAGTTCGGGATTAATCCGATTCTCTTGGATGATTCGACATCCAAATTTCGACCAAAACCTCCAGCCAAATAGAAGGTGTCGATGTCATCAAAGCGAATGCCGTATTTGTTGAAGACGACGTGCAACCCCGCAACATTCGCTCCTTTTGCCTGTGCAAGCTCATTGATGTCGCTTTCGTTAATGGAAATTGACTGACCGTCCCTCGAAGAAAGAACGAACTCATTTTCATTACCGTGAAATCGTCCGAGGGAGTTCATTCGGCGAGTCCTTAGTAATTCGGATAGGGCGTCCACAAGGCCTGATCCGCATACTCCATCCGCAGTACCATCGCCAATGACTTTGCATGTGACGACGCCATCGGCATTAATCTTTACTTTCTCAATTGCGCCCGGAAGCCCTGGCATTCCACAGGAGATTTTACCTCCTTCAAAGGCGGGTCCTGCCGGACAGGAGGCCGCGAGAATTTTGTGCTTGTTCCCGAGAATCAATTCAGTATTCGTGCCAATGTCCATAAGCGCAATCAGTCGTTCTTCGTTGGCAAGATCAACCGCAAGCATGCAGGCCGCGGCATCGGCACCTACGTGGCCGCTGATAATAGGCAACCCATAGATTCGGGCCTTCGGATGCAAACGAATGAGGAGACGGTTTGCCTTTGCAGTGAGGCTCGTAGTTGCCCGTTTTCCATCCCGCAGATCAAGTTCTGTGATTGATCGATACGGATTCTGGCCGATCGAGTAAACATCAAGGCGGAAGAAGATATCTCGCATCGTTGAATTGCCGACGACGACCATTTCGTAAATGGACTTTGGATCAACGTTGAAGCCTTCTATCGCATGACGAATGTATCCGGCCACAGTCTGTTGGAGCAGCTTTCCCTTGTGCTCGGTTTCGTATTGAATCCGGGACATTACTTCGGATCCGCCGAAACGCTGCGGGTTTTCGAAAGAGGAATCTGCTACGATCTCACCTGTCTCAAGATTGAGAAGCCTGAGGACGACGGTCGTGGTGCCAAGATCCATCGCCAATCCGTAGAGAGGTCCTTTGGACTCATCTATTTGTTCTCCGTCCAGGAAGACTTTGTTTCCAACTCGGGTAACGCACGGATCAATTGTCAATCGTTGATTTGAAACGGGCAAGTTCATTGCGTGGCGCTCGATCTTCATTTCGCCTCGCCTCATCGTGTGGCACCGGACCTCACCGGAAGTACTGATCAATCGGGCACGACATGACAAACGAAACTTATCCCGAAGATGCGATTCCTCTGGAGTCCGTTCGTTAAGATTCTCTGATCCTCCGGTGACTTCGACGAGGCATTCTCTGCATTTGCCTTGTTTTCGACACGAGGTCGGAACGTACACACCGACAGATTCCGCAAGATCAAAGAGTGAAGAACCAGGATCGGCCTTCGTAGTCTTGTCATTAATATGAAACTGGACGCTCATTCAATATATACTGGCATTGTTCATCAAATGGAAGCGGGTAGCTTTTGCAAGCGGGACGTCAACATTCTCGATTGCTAGCCTGACTTCTAACCGCATAGCATTGGCAGCGGAGTGCAGAAGTCCGGTAATCCTGATGGTTCTTCTCCTGTCAATAACAGGAAAGCATCAAAAGGCCCGCTATCAAGTTGAATATAGCAAATCTTTTTTGAACATTGAAACGGTTCAAATGAGCCCATCTCATTCTGGTCTATGATCCAGCAAGATTTAAGTTATCATGTTCTTGAAAACAAGAGTGATCAGACTGATACTGCTTCATCTTGCTAATTAATCCGAAAGACTTCAATTGCAGAAATTGCATTCTTCCAATAAACTCAGAAACAACCACTCGATTGCCGTGCAGTCGGTTAATAAATTCCTGATCATATTCGGCGTGATGTCGTTGTATTGACTGCTCACCTCGAGAAGAACGTATGGTAGGGACATATCTGTGTTGGTATTGAACGACTCGGGATACTTCTAAGTCCCGGGAATCTATGTGCTGGTCTTCAACAATTGGTATGACTCGAACTTGGATGCAGCGGACATGAATGGAGTGGAAATCGTCCGGGTGAAATTGAGGGTCTAGTCGGACTTGGCGCATGTATATCTTCCTCGTGAATACTGTATGTGCTTTGTTTCATCAATAGAAATTTGTGCAACGAAGGATCCGCATTGGTCGAGTTAGACAAGGACTAACCTTATGAAAGCTAAAACTCTCCGAAGCCAGGAATGGTTTGGCGGTAATGACAAGATGGGATTTGTCCATCGTTCGTGGCTCCGTAATCAAGGATACCCTGACGATCACTTCCGGGGTCGTCCGGTCATCGGTATCTGCAATACGTGGTCAGAACTTACACCGTGCAACGGCCATCTGCGGGATTTCGCGGAGATTGTGAAAAAGGGGGTCCTGGAAGCAGGCGGATTTCCTCTCGAATTCCCTGTGATGTCTCTCGGGGAAACCATCATGCGGCCCACGACGATGTTGTTCCGGAATCTGGCAAGCATGGATGTTGAGGAATCGATTCGTGCCAATCCGTTGGATGGCGTTGTGTTGCTGACGGGTTGTGACAAGACAACGCCCTCGACAATTATGGGTGCATGCAGCGTTGATTTGCCGACTATTGTTGTTCCCGGCGGTCCGATGCTCAATGGGAGATTTAGAGGAGGAACGATCGGATCCGGATCCTTCAATTGGGTGATCAAAGAAAAGCAAACGACCGAACACTTTAACGATGAAGACATGCTGGAAGCTGAAATTTGCGCCGCAAGGAGCAGCGGGCATTGCAACACCATGGGTACGGCCTCTACTATGGCGACCATGGTGGAGGCACTTGGCCTGACGCTGCCCGGCATGTCATCCATCCCCGCTGTTGATTCAAGAAAGAAAGTCCTTACCCAACTATCTGGGCGAAGGATAGTAGAAATGGTTCGTGAGGACCTGACGCTTTCAAAAGTTCTCACGAGAGAAGCAATGGAAAACGCGATTGTCGTCAATGCTGCCGTCGGTGGTTCAACCAACCTCCTGATACATCTTTTGGCAATTGCCGGCCGCATCGGCGTGAAGCTGGAGTTGGAAGATTTCGACAGACTCGCTAGCGAAATTCCTCTGCTGGTAAATCTTATGCCTTCAGGAAAATATCTGATGGAAGACTTCTTCTACGCCGGAGGTTTGCCGGTCGTCCTTCAGGAACTCGGAAACTTACTACATCAGGACATTATCACCGTGAATGGTAAAACGATGAAAGAGAACAACGCCAAGGCACAATGTTACAATCGCGAAGTCATTGCGGCTCTGGACAAACCGCTGCAAACAAATGCCGGCATTGCTGTGCTGAAAGGAAATCTATGCGAGAACGGTGCTGTCATAAAGCCATCAGCGGCAACACCGGCACTGATGAAACACAAAGGGAGAGCAGTCGTGTTTGAGTCCATGGAGGACTACCATGAAAGGATCGATGATCCAAATCTTGACATCGATGAATCGTGCGTCATTGTTTTGAAAGCTGTCGGACCCAAAGGGTACCCAGGCATGCCGGAAGTTGGAAATGTCGACCTCCCTAAGAAGCTGATCTTGAAAGGTGTCAAAGACATGGTGAGAATTTCCGACGGAAGAATGAGCGGTACGGCCTATGGAACGGTTGTGCTGCACGTATCGCCGGAATCATCCATTGGCGGAACGCTTGCCCTGGTGAAAAACGGAGATATGATTGAGCTTGATGTCCCGAACCGTAAATTGGTCCTGGACGTTCCGCCTGAAGAATTGAAGAAGCGCAAGGTAGCCTGGATTCCTCCCAAGGCACATACGGAAAGAGGATACGTACGTTTGTACATAGAGCACGTTCAGCAAGCCGACAGAGGTGCTGATTTTGATTTCCTCGTGGGGAAATCAGGATCGATCGTAAAAGGTGATTTGCACTAGTTGTGTTAACGTTAGGGTGCCGTCTATCCAGTTCCGTTGCAAATTTGTCAGAATCGTGAACCATTCGGTCAATGTGCTTCTCGCAACATAATGTCATGAGACTTTACAAGACGAAATCCGGGATTCTCATTGAGCACGAAAAGAAATTCCATCTGTTGCAAGATGAACAATGGGATTCATTCATCAATGACGACGATATCTACCGCAAAGGGCTGGACAGTGTGAGATCTCACGCGTCCATCGAGAACATTCACTCGCTCTTAGACTCTGGCTTAGAGCCTCCCATTCAATCGCAGGAACTATGGGCAGCCGGCGTGACATATGCCAGAAGCAAAGTCGGTCGACAGGCGGAATCCGAAAGAACTGGAGGAGGAGATTTCTACGCCCGGGTGTACGAGGCGGAGCGTCCGGAACTATTCTTCAAAGCCACCAGGCACCGGATCGTCGGACTTGGTGGCAAGGTGAGAATTCGCAAAGACTCAAGTTGGAATGTTCCCGAGCCTGAACTTACTCTTGTAATCTCTTCTTCAGCTAAAATCGTTGGCTACACTATCGGTAACGATATGAGTTCAAGGAGCATCGAAGGTGAAAACCCCCTCTATCTTCCGCAGGCGAAGACGTACGATGGGTGTGCGTCGATCGGTCCGTGTATATATATCTCCGAATTACCGATTGCAGCCGATACCGTAATCCAACTGGAAATTTTGAGGACAAGGATTCCGGTCTGTGAAGGAACGGTGAAACTTTCGCAGATGAGAAGAACTCCCGAGGAACTAGTCTCTTTTCTTTTCCGTGAATCCACATTTCCTTATGGATGTTTGTTGATGACTGGAACCGGAATTGTGCCGCCAAATGATTTCACTCTTCGAAGTGGCGACGTGATAAGAATCACCATCGAACCTATTGGAGTTCTGGAAAACATTGTAGCCTAGGGTGAGAACGGACTGGATGATCATAGTAAAAGTGTCACTACTAAGGTTTCCCCAATGAGCAATCGAAAAAGTATCGCCATTTCGCTTTTGACGGTTCTGACGCTTTTGTTATTGCGTTCACAAGCTTCTGCACAAGATACATCGCTTACTGGAGAACGCCTTCGCAGCATTGCGGACGGAGTGATAAGAGATGCAACGTTTCGGTTCATTGATCAGAAAACGGGGAAGTATTATGTTCCTTCGCCGGTTACGCCTGTTGATGGCGAGGTAAAACTTGAAAGCCGTTACAATGACTGGCGTTATTGGAACGGAGTCCTTAACATTGCCATGTTCAGGCTTGGCAGTGATTCTAAGGATAAGAAGTACTCTGATTTCCCGTTAAAGCAAGTGGCGTTTTGTTTTGACCATTATCGATCCTTCGAAAAAGTTCACCCTAGTCAGAGCAAGTGGGATGCTCCGTTCGGTCAATTGCTCGCGACCGAAGAACTCGATGACTGCGGCGCAATGGGTGCGAGCCTCATCGAAGTAGTGCGACGTGATCCACAAGCTCGGTACCGGGCCTACATCGATTCAACTGCGCGCTTCATTCTGGAACGACAATTCCGGTTATCCGATGGGACACTTGTTCGCGCATTCCCGCAAAAGTGGACGTTATGGGTGGACGATCTGTATATGAGTGTTTCATTCCTCGCAAGAATGGGCGAGCTTTCTGGAGATCAACGCTATTTTGATGATGCTGCAAAGCAAGTTATAAATTTCCACAAGCACTTGTTTGATCCCACCAAGGGTGTCATGCATCACTGCTGGTATTCCGACGTTGAACGTCAAGGCGTGGCCTGTTGGGGGCGTGGTAACGGATGGGCAATGATGGCACAGGTAGAGTTATTGGATCGATTGCCGCAACAATACCCCTTGCGGGACTCGCTGATCTCACTGTTGGCGCGACACATCTTCGGGATTGCCGAATATCAGAGTAGCAATGGACTTTGGCATCAATTGATCGACAAAAATGATTCATATTTGGAGACTTCTTGCACCGCAATGTTTACGTATTCGGTAGCCCGAGCAGTCAACAAAGGTTTTGTCCCGGCACGATATGCCACAATCGCGCGTCGTGGCTGGGAAGGAGTGATGACAAGAATCGGATCTGACGGCCAAATTGAAGGGGTGTGTACTGGGACCGGTGTCGCTGATGACCTGCTTTTCTATTATAGTCGACCAGCTCCTCTCAACGACATGCATGGGATCGGTGTTGTTCTATTGGCAGGCATCGAGGTTCTTCATCTCCCCAAATGACGTGATCGAGTTCGGGTTCACATGAGATGAATTCGAGGAACCAAAAGCGTTCAGGACGGTGCATCATTGTTCAATCAAAGAAAGATCTAAATTTCCAAAAAGGTTGCTTCTGCTAGCTGTGGGAAAAATCCTATTCCTGCCCAACTCATTTGTCCTTCTTTCGTTCAACCTCTTGGACTCGCCGATTAGCAAGCTGCAAGGGATGGATTTTGAATATGGGTCTGTTCAATTGATTGCACGCTGAGTCGCCAGAATTGACTTCTGGGTTGGCTCAGTGTGTCAATCTCATCTCAAATCTGAGAAAGATCATTTTCGCGTCTAGAGAAAAATAACTTGACTGTAATGGTTTTTCATTCTAATTTTAAGTTACCGATAAAGTAACCGATGCAGTCATAAAGGCGAATGAGATCAGTGCTTTCCCTGCATGACGCTTGAAAGACCAGACTATCGAAGGAGTTTTTGTATTATCTAGGGTGCCCTTCTTTTGTGTTCAGTTGAAAGAGAGACCAGATGCTCAGCAATAAGACAAGAACGAACGGACAATGATTCTCGAAAACTTTTCCCTTGGAATAGGCGATAGATTTGGCCGTGAAGGGTGTGCGCAGTTGCACGCGCTACAACTTGCTGCCAAGAGTGGAACCATAATAGCGCCGGTCTGGAATAAATCTTACCGTGAACATACTATCATTGGAACTGATCCTTCCAACACCCGGAAGGCCGCAGATGATGCTGTAGCGCAGTGCAACTGGACCCATCCGTATTTTGTCGACGCCGATCACATCGGTCTGAAAACAGTCGACCTTTTCATTCCTTCGAGTGATTTTTATACCCTTGACGTCGCCGATTTCATTGGCTCGTCGGCTGACGAGGCATCGATCGATAAATTCGTTCGATCAGTACTCGTGTTCCGTGGTGAGCTGCAAATTCCCGGACTTCATACCGCGATAAACGTCACCGAAGCAGACATCCGCACGGTCGCAAAAAAATATCTGCTCGCCGTACAGGAAGCTGGCAAGATTTATCGACACGTTGCGGCCGCAAAGGGTGCAGACCATTTTGTCACGGAGGTTTCAACGGACGAAGCGAAGGAGTCGCAGACTCCGACGGAACTCTTCTTTTTACTCGCAGCGATTGCTCAAGAGGCGATACCAATCCAGACGATCGCCCCCAAGTTTACGGGAGAGTTTCTCAAAGGCATAGATTATGTTGGCCAGGTAGATCGTTTCACCAGAGAATTTGAAGATGATTTGTGCGTCATAGCGTTCGCAATAAAAACATTTCATCTTCCGTCTAATCTGAAGCTGAGCATTCATTCTGGCAGCGATAAATTCTCACTTTATCCATCCATCCACAGGATTATCTGTAAACATAATTCCGGACTCCATCTTAAAACCGCCGGCACGACATGGCTTGAGGAGTTGATCGGATTAGCAATGTCTGGCGGAAAAGGCCTCGCGATCAGTCAAGCGATCTACAGAGATGCTTACAAGCGGATTGATGAACTAGCCAAGCCTTACGAATCCGTCATCGACATTGATTATCGGAGACTGCCGGAACCGGACACTGTGAACAAATGGAACAAGGATCAATTCGTTGCAGCCTTGCGACACGATCAGTCAAATCCAAGTTACAATATCCACGTTCGCCAATTATTGCATCTCGCCTACAAGGTCGCAGCGGAAATGGGCGATGAGTTCACCCAGACACTTGATCGGTCTCGTGACTACGTTGGCAGAAATGTTACGGAAAATCTGTTCCAGCGCCACATCAAGCCTTTGTTTCTTGGGCAATAATCCTATCCGTGCCTTGATGGAATCTTCATCCAAGCTCACAGCTGTACATCAAAACTTGCGGTCGTATCAAACCTCCGTGTTTCTCACAATATTGTCGATTGTTGCTTTCAGTCATGCACAGTCTCAAGTTTCGATTGTGGACCGAGCTCCGGCAAAAATTGCACCGGTTGAGACTCCGTTTGGCAAGTTCCTTCTCTCAAGACCCGTATTCCCAGGCAGAGAGTTCAACATTCGAGATTTCGGTGCGATTGAAGGTGGGATCGTCAAGAACACGGAGTGCATTCGCAAGGCAATCGTTGCTGCAACGACATCAGGTGGAGGTAAAGTTGTCGTTCCCAAGGGAGTGTGGTTGACAGGGGCTATAACTCTCGAAAACAATGTAAATCTATGCCTTGCCAAGGACGCGGAACTGCTCTTCAGTCAGGATGTCCAGGATTATCTGCCGGTTGTATTTTCGAGACACGAAGATACCGAATGTTACAAACTCTCGGCGTTTGTGTACGCAAACGGCAGGAGGAATATTGCAATTACCGGAGAAGGCACGTTGAACGGTCAAGGCAAGCCTTGGTGGAACTGGAAAGAGACGAACAAGGCATCCGACGCACGTGTCATTGAGATGGGAAATGACAATGTGCCCGTGCAGGAAAGAATCTTCGACGGAACTCATGGCAATGTTCTGCGGCCTGCATTCTTTCAGCCAATGAACTGCTCAAATGTGCTCGTCGAAGGTGTGACGTTTCTTTACGGCGCGTTTTGGACAATTACTCCCACCTATTGCGATACCGTCGTCATCCGAAAAGTAAAGATCACAACCGAAGGTGCCTACGGGCACACACCGAACGGTGATGGCGTCGACCCTTCATCCAGCAAGAACGTGCTCATCGAGTATTGCGAATTCCATACTGGTGATGACTGCATCGCGATTAAATCTGGCAGAGACCGGGATGGTCTTCGGGTGAACCGGCCCACAGAAAACGTTGTGGTTCGTTCTTGCGCAGGCTTCCAGGGGCACGGAGGCATTGTCATTGGAAGCGAAACCTCGGGAGACATTCGCAACGTGTACGCACGCGATTGTGCATTCAACGGCACAGATCGAATCGTGCGAATTAAGACGGCGCGAGGTCGTGGGGGAATCATCGAGAATATGTGGTTCGAACATTTGTCTGCGGACACCATACTGCAGGAAGCACTGCACATCAATATGCTTTACACAGGAAAGAGATTCCCTGCCCAGCCCATAACTGAGACTACCCCCAAAATACGCAATCTCCATTTTTCTGATATTACCTGTACGTTCGGAAAGGCTTATGCGATCGAGTTGCTTGGATTACCAGAAAGATCAATTGAGAATGTTTCCTTTGACCACATTACAGTGAATTCAGCAAAGGGGATTCACTGCGTTGACGCCGACTCAATTACTTTTCAGTACGTCAATGTTACGACCTTGCATTGGCCCGTTATTGATATTCTCGACTCAGAGGAAATAAAGTTATCGAAAATAGATGTTCCTGGCGGATCGAATCCATTCTTGAAGGTAATGGGTTCGCGCTCATCCGACATCTCCATTTCCGAAACAACTACTGCTCCTGCAACAAAAGTACTCGAACTTGGAGAGGATGTACCTCAGAATTCGGTACGAATACAGTAGGCTGTAAGAATCAAGACTCAAAGGCTACATATTGCGT
>CAZOIM010000109.1:0-12602 GCA_964579855.1 uncultured Ignavibacteriaceae bacterium
ATGCTCTTGCCGTAAACGATAAACGCGATCAGGATGATAAGCAAGAAGATGTGAGAATCCCGGATGGATTCGAAGGAAATACGATGGGAGTTTCTGTTTCCTGCGCCGAATGCATCGGCGGATTTTCCGGCTAAATCAGTCATATCAAGTGTCCGTCAAGAACAGGTATGTTACTTTTTACTCTTGCCATACAAAGGATTCTCCTGAATGGCACGAAGCAATTCAGGTAGCACCGTTTCTCCCCGTTGTTGCATTTGTTTTGCGTAGATCATTGCCGAGTCCGGATCATTCTTAACGTGGACATAGTAATTTGCAAGATAGTAATAACCCATAATATAGTTCGGATTGATTCTTACGGATGTCTGCCACAGCCTCAACGCATCGTTGGGCCGGCCCGCATCCAGACACATCTTGCCGTAGACGATATACGTGTAAAGCTGCAACGGATCGAGGCGCAGGTAGATCTCGTATTCCTGCGCAGCCTTCGCATATTCATTGCGATGCGCAAGAATATCACCCAGCATCCGGTGCGCAGTTTTCATGGTTGACATTCGGGCAAGACCTTTGCGAAGGACGCGTTCTGCATCATCGTAGTTTCCATCGTCAATGAAAAGGCTCGCGAGACCCACATAGGAGTTATCGATACTGGGACTCGAGACGTACGCGCTCGTCGCATATGAAGTGCGATTTCGGTATTGCTCCGAATGCAACATCGAAACAATCGCAAGAATTGCGAGGACGGCAATACATCCGAACGTGTGGCTATATTTCGAGAGATTTATGGACTGAACAAGTGGAAGTTCGGAAACAACGAAAAGAAGTCCCAGGAAGGCGCAATAAGCACGGTGTTCGTAAAAAATGATCCCGGATACCAAAGGCGGAACAAGAAAGAGCAGGAACCATCCCATTCCCCAAAATATTCCCTTCGTCGTAGAAGGTTTTCGCATAAGGAATACCAACACAAGAATAAGGATACTTAGTACCCCCGGCCAAATGGAATTGTCCGTCAAGTTTGGAAAGATGGACAGGTCGTAGAGGAAGAACGCTTTTCCGCAGTAGAGGAACAGTGCCGGTAAATTGCTGAACGAACTCGCGAGGAGAAAATCGTACTTTAAATGAACAGTAAACGTTTGTGGAACCAGGCTTCGACAAGAGTACCAGATGGCGATGACAGTACAGTACGATAACACTGCAAGAAGCCATTCTTGTCGTCGAACGACGGCACGATGAAAGAGAAAAATATAGCTCAGACAGAGAAAGGGAAAGACGATTGCAGACTCCTTTGTCAACATGGCACAGAGGAATAAAAGAATATGAACGATAAACGGGCCGAGTCGTCTGGTTTCAAGCGTTCGCAAAAAGAGTGAGAATGAGCCCAGGAGAAATGCTGCGAGCAAGACATCGTTTTGTCCCGGTATCCATACAATGGCCGAAGAGTTCAGAGGGTGCACACAGAATATAAGCGATGCCATTGCAGCAATGGGTTTCGTGCATCCCAACTGTTGAAGAACTCTGAACACTAGCATGCAGCAGCAAAGATGGAGCAGGATGCCGCTCAAATGGTAGATCCAGGGCGCATCTTTTGCGATGTGCGTATCCAGCATAAAAAGGACATTGAGGAGGGGGCGGTAGAAGAGCTGAGGATTCGTTGTTGACAGGAATGCATCAGTCTTAAACAGCACTGGTATGTTGGCAACACTGCTGAATACGTCCTGATTCAGGACGACGAGTTGCATATCGTCCGAGTAAGTAAAACCGTACGCGACGCTCTTACCATAGACTATCCCGCCGACAATGATGATCACCACATAGACCTGCCAATCCCGAATGGAGTCTATAATTTTACGCATTAGAGATCGAAGATCTTATCTGGTGAACGTTCCTGCAGCCCTTCTGTTCGGACAGCTTTCTGTTTAGAAACATGTGGGGATGTTCTGAAGAAGTCACCGCTGTCTCACTAGTTTTCCCCGGGAGGGAAAGAGGGATTTGGTTTCAGAATGCACACGTGAAACCGATTTTTTTCGTCGAGGCAGAGAAAGTCACATTGTTCCTTCTGAAAGATTAACAATGCGGGAGTGATGTCTTGTCATAACGTTAAGTTTGACAAAGTTCCTTTGAAAGTGAAAATCCTCGACGTCAAGAGATTCCATTTGCTCAGGCGAAATTGAATTGCGGTAAAAAGACAGCCAAAACCATATTTCACACTTCGCGTCAGGTTTATCGACGATGCTTCCCGAAAGTACTTCGCGGGACAGGTTATCTCACC
The DNA here is from genome assembly GCA_964579855.1 of uncultured Ignavibacteriaceae bacterium. Taxonomy (GTDB): domain Bacteria; phylum Bacteroidota; class Ignavibacteria; order UBA10030; family UBA10030; genus JADGQA01. The sequence goes on from CAZOIM010000109.1 coordinate 2,267, forward strand.
AATCCGGAAATCGAGGTAGAGGGCCTGTGAAAGAAGTTGATTGTCGAAAACGAAATCGTCCGAGTTGTTTGACCAGGGAATAGATTGAAGCACGTTTCGTGTGTAGGCCCGATATCCGGTATGATATTCAGATAGTTTTGCCCCCATGATCATATTCTGCAGCAAGGTAAGTACCCTGTTACTGATATATTTGTAGATTGGCATCCCGCCCTTGATCGCCTTTCCTCCAAGAATGCGCGAACCAAGTACCATATCAAACTCTTTTGACTCGAGCAGGTACGCCATCGCTCCAATGAGCTTGGGCGTGTATTGGTAGTCTGGATGCAGCATAATGATAATATCAGCCCTGCTTTCAAGAGCCGCCGCATAACAGGTTTTCTGATTCCCGCCATATCCTGTATTGCGTGCGTGAACAATCGTCTTGATGTTCAGCGATCGGGCTATAGAGACGGTCGTATCTGTGCTGGCATCATCGACGAGAATAATTTCGTCTACAATATCGTGCGGAATCTCGGCATACGTTACCTGCAACGTCTTCGCGGCATTATAAGCAGGTAGAACAACAGCGACGTACTTGTTATGAACCATAGGATTGACGATGTTAAAAGTCTACAAAATGCGGAAACAACTCTCTCAATATACTAAAATCGGTAGAGGAGTGACAAACATATTTGGGTATTTAGGAACCATACAGCGAGTTCTGCAAATAGCGCTTCCAAAAAGTTCATCTAATTCGGTTGGGCTTTTTCGGGCGATTTCCAAAAATTCAGTCAAAGAGAATTCTTTACTAAAAATCCCGCGTTCGGCCGGGATTTGTTCTGTCATCCAACTCTCTTCATTGATCCGCATGCCGCAGTCTCAAGGACCATTGAATCCGCTCTACTCGCCATTGACTGTCACAACAACCGATCGGTTTCTCTCGCGAACGTCCAATTCTATATGGACTACTTGTTGCCAGGTGCCGAGCACGAGCTTTCCGGCACGCACGGGGATGATCATGTCCGGACCAAGGATGCTTGCTTGTAGATGAGAGTGTCCATTGCCGTCCCGCCATGTCTGTTCGTGTCCATAGCTTCGGCTGGGAGGAATCAGTGCGCTCAGCATTTGAGGCAAGTCTCTTCGTAGTCCAGATTCAAATTCAATCGAGCAAATCCCTGCGGTGCTGCCCACCGCGAAGACATGCGCGGTTCCCGTCAGAACCCGTGAATCTGAGACGATGAGATTCACTTGTTCGGTCAGATCATGCATATCTCCATATCCGTGAGTCGGAAAGACTAATTCCTCTTGATGAACCATTATACTATTCCTCAAATGTACAATTCAAACGTAAAGGGCAGTGCCAAATGCACGACGATGATTCGCAGTGATAGCGCTTTCTTCGCCGAGATACCGAAAGATTGCGATACAGGCTTTGCGGGAGCTATCTTCGTCATAGTAGCGGTCCTCCCGAATGATTTGAATGAAGCGATCCAGCGCATCGTCGTAATTTTCCAGGGACAGGGATTTGATTGCGGCGAGATAGCTCGCTTTGACGGGTGAGTCCGGCAATGTTGATGCATCGTCAAGCCGTGAGAGAAGATGATTCCAAAGCGTGATGGTTTCGGCCGCATCTGTGTACTTACTTGACGCATCGATGCCGTTGATCAATGCTAACGCGCGGTGAGGGTCAGAAGAGAGCAGGGCAAATGCCAACAGAGTCCGTGCACGCTCGTGGGTGGGTAAATCCTTCAGTATTGGTTCAATCAGCGACCGGGCCTCTCGGACGCGTTGTTGGCGAATCAGAAGATCTGCCTGATCAAGGCTGCGCCCAAACTTGTCAGGCAAAGCATCGCGAAGCCATTGCTCAATACTGGATTCAGGAAGTGCCCCGACAAATTCGTTAATCGCGGATCCCTCTGAAAACAACTTCACATTGGGAATGCTCCGAATCGCATATCGCGACGAAATATCTGGAAATTCCTCTGTGTTGAGTTTCTTCAGTTCCCATTCACCGCTGTGCTTAGCGGCAAGTTTTTCGAGCGTGGGACTGAGTGTTCGACACGGTCCACACCATTCGGCCCAGAAATCGACAAGGACTGGGATCGAAGAACTGCGCTGGATTACCTCTTTTTCAAAATCCTTCACGTCAAAATTCATGCGAGATTCACTCGACTTTCCGGAATTTAGTTAGTGATTGCTCCCATGAATATGCTGATCGAAGTTCAAACACGCAAGAATGCCGGTGGATAATGCAGCCGGCCTGAGTACTTCAGCGTTGCGGCATTCAGGCCTGGGGTATCAGCGGACAGAAGAAATGATGAAGGTGAAGTGAGATTAGAACGGAAAATCTTCCTGCAAATCGACTTTCAGTTTTGGCTCTGGCGGCTTCTTTGAGGCGAAGAGATGCACCGTATTTCCGTCAACATAGATGGCCTTATAGGGTCTGGTTGGACAGGCATGTTCGCACGCACCGCACCCTACGCAGTACTCAGGTTTCACTTCCGGCATCCGTGAGTTCTTGTAGGGAATCATCGTTACCGCCTTGGTCGGACAGTGTTCGGTGCAGGCACCGCAGTCCGTATTCTCGGTAAAGACAACGCAATTCTGTTTGATGAACACGACCTTGCCGGCCTGATCGACTTTCTTCTCTTCGACAGTCAACTTCCTGAGTGCACCGCTTGGACAGACCTCGGTACACGTCGTGCATTCGAAATTGCAGTATGCAGCGTTGAAATCCATTGTCGGTTGCAACATACCACCCAAGCCATACTGAAGAAACGATGGCTGAAGTACCTGTGAAGGACACGAACTAATGCAAACGTGACACGCCGTGCAGGTCTGAGTGAAATGACGAATGCTGGTAGATCCGGGCGGAGTCACAGGAAGATGCTTTCGTTCTGGGATTGAACTCGCTCTCTGCGGTTTCGCAACCTTTGATGTGTCAGTTCCAATCTTAGAGCCGAAGAGAAGAAGCGGAGTCCCGAAGAGAAATGATCGCCTCGCGGTATCGATAGTCTGTGGACGGAATTCTTTGGATCGAAATGATGACACGAATTTCAGACCTTGCGATGGACAGGCAGTAAAACAATTGAAACAACCAACGCAACGTTCAAAATCCACTGACTTGCTTTTTCTGTCGATGCATCCGGCTTTGCAAACCCGTTGACACAGTTGACAGGACTTACAGCGTTCGGCATCAATTGCGATCTTAAAGATGGAAAAGCGCGATATGAGTCTGAGGAGTGATCCTACAGGGCAAATGGAATTACAGTAGAGCCGACCGTGCTGAATGGACATCCATCCCACCAACAGTAAGAACGCGATCGGAAGTATAATGGAGGCCAGTGCGACACTTTTTATCTCGACCGGATAGATGTCAAATCTGTTGAAGTGTTCGAGAACTGAGGCGGCAGCGTTATTAAGGACCAAGATGAACGGTCGAAAAATACTTCCGATGATCCGGCCGAAGTTGCTGAACGGATCGAGAAGGCTCACTGCAAACATGCTTCCGACGATTACTGGAACGGTTGATACGACGAGAAAGGTCAGATGAATGCGTGAATGGCGTTCGAGCGGCTCATAGAATTTCTTTTTACCGAGCTTTCTGGAGACGAAAGAAATGATGTCCTGGAGAGTCCCGATGGGACAAATTGTGGAGCAATAGATCCGACCAAACAAGAGAGTCAGAACCAGGACAACGATGAATCCAGCCGCGGCCACGTTTGCTGCAGTCAGAAAGCTGATAAGTGATGGTGTGAACTGAAGAAAGAGGATTGCCCGGACAAGTATGGATGGCAGGAGGCTCGCGAATGCAAGGAGTACAATCGCGGTCGCGATAAGGAAAAGCAAAGAAAGAACAACCCGGAATTTCTTAAGTGTCGGTAGAACCATCAGCTCAAAGTTTTATCCTATTGATCGACAACCTGGAAAGATCCATCGTACCGACGTGCATTTCATCTGCCATCTTGATATGGCCAATATCAGCGGGTTCAAAGCCAACAAGTTTTGCCGAAGCCGCGTCCGCAGCGACTATGTCGCGAGACATGATGAGCGATTTCATCACCACAACGTCATCCATCGACGTGCCGCGAGGTCCATTGTTCTTCATGACCGTGTAAGCATCGACAACGTTGAGACTAGGCTTGCAGTATGTCGCAAAATCTGCTATGCACTGGTGTAGATTGTTGCCGTGCCAGTACCGTCGGTCCCACACGACGCCCATGAAATTCTTCATGGCAATGGTTGCTCTGGCGCCATCGTGAACCTTTAGCACGGGAACGTTGATGATAACGTTTGAGCTTAATAGCAGTTCGTGAACTTTTGCCCGCTTCAGAGACTTCCCGTTAGGGATAACGACTTCCTGGTAATATCCTTCAGTTTCCCCGGAGACAACTTTAGCGCCGGCATCTTTGGCTGCCTTTTCAATTCCGCTGTTCTTATAGCACTTGACCCAGTATTCGCACGTGTGGTCGAAGACGAAGACTTCCTTGGCGCCTGCATTGAAACAATGCTCGATGATCCTTCCAACGAGTTTCGGATTGGTGTCGGCACCTCGCTCCGGAACCGCATCCCAGCCAATGTTTGGTTTCACCAAAACGGATTGACCCTTGGAGACAAATTGCTTCATGCCCCCGAAGGATTCGATCGCCTTGTCGAACATCAATTCAGGTTCTCCACCTTTTACGGCGACAAGGTCATAGGGAATTGTCGGAGTTGATGCCGACGGGCTGTAAAAAGGATGTTCCTTCCCCAACAAAAAGGATGTTCCTACAACCACCCCGGCACCGATTCCTCTGTTGATAAATTGTCTTCGATTCATAAAATGTCCTCGAAAATGGTGCTTGAAGGATTTGAGACTTGCTCTGCCAACTTCTCGTACATTGATCTCAATGATGAAGTCACGTTTGGCCTTTGAATGAGGCAAGTTGTGTGCCAACTGATGCTACAAATGGCACGAAAATATGGGACAAAAATACGAATGAAAGTCACCACACAGGACAATGCAACCAATTCATTCGAAGGTGATTTCCAACATTTGCAAGAATTCTCGATATTAAGAACGCATTCGCTGTCAGGTTATAATAACTTACGCAACTGTTCGTTGCACAAAGGTCGAAGAGAGAAATCATGAATTCCGAGACATTCTACTTGGATTTGCCTGTGACTGAAAATTTTTCGGAGGTCTCCAATCCGAAAATATACAGTGGGCTTCCTGACGATTGGCATGTTGTTGTCACAGACGTCAAGGACTCGACAAAGGCGATTGAGCAAGGGGGTTACAAGGTGGTCAACCTGCTTGGAGCTTCTTCAATCATTGCGATGCTCAACCTTATGAAGTCCTTCTCACTACCATTCGTTTTTGGGGGCGACGGGGCCACGATTTGTCTGCCTCCTTCTCTCGTCGAACGCGCGAAGCGGTCACTCGTCGCGACAAAACAAATGGCGACGGAAGTCTACGGATTGGACCTCCGGGTCGGGATCGTCCCGCTTCGTTATATCAGAGAGTGTGGATACGATGTGCTTGTCGCACGCTATCGGGTATCCGAAAACTTTGTGCAGGCAGTGTTCAGCGGCGGTGGTCTCCAGTTTGCTGAGGAATGTATCAAGGATCCTTCCACTGGCGCTCCCTTTAGGCTCGAGGTCGGCGACGCTGAACCCGAAGCGGATTTTTCTGGTCTGGAATGTCGCTGGCAAAATGTCCCGAGCTCACGTGGTGAGATCGTCACCCTTATCGTTCAGGCAGTCGGAAATGATGAGGGCTCAAAAAATAACACCTATCGTGAAGTGATACGAACGATCGGAGAAGTCTACGGAACGGATGCCATGTGTCGGCCGGTACGGGAACAGGATTTGTCAATGACACTGGATGAAAAGCAGCTCGCTGGAGAATCAAATGTGCGATCGTACAGAAAGGGCACTCTCTACCGGCTATGGTACTGGTTCAAGATTCGCTACGCCGTCATTACAGGTTGGTTTCTGATGAAGATGAAAACTGCCACCAAGAACGTACAATGGGGCAACTACAAGAAAGAAGTTGCCGCAAACACCGACTACAAGAAATTTGATGACAAACTCAGGCAAGTATTGTCGGGAACCGAACAGCAGCGTCAACAACTCACCGCCATTCTTGAACGGAAATTTCAAAGAAATGAACTTGCATATGGGATTCACGCCTCCCAGACTGCTCTTGTCACGTGTCTCATCTTCAACTACAACGGCGCCCACGTCCATCTCGTCGATTCCGACAACGGAGGATATGCTGTCGCAGCAATCCAAATGAAGAATCAATTGAAGCACCTTAAATTGAATCCTCGTTGAGACGCCATCCGACCTGCTCCATTCCTCTGAGCAATCATATATTATCCCACAATTGAGAAGATAGTCGAGTCAATTTCCAATCAATGAAAATCCTGATGAAGACTTCTTTCAGGGTGGGGGAGTTCTCTTCTCGCCAGAACGTCATCTTTTTCGGACAAGTTGACCAGAACTCCGGGTAATCAACTTGAATTCAACAATTTGTTTACGAAATGAGCAGCCTGATGACTTATCTGCCAAATCGTCGATGGTTTTGCAGAAGTGGCACAATTGTTGACGAAGTATTGTTGATTCCGATTAATGTGAAATTCCTGGCTGAAGAATTACTATGGGTAAGAGGAGCCATTCTTGATGACATCAACGACAACGAAAAAGAAGCTTAATGGATCGGTGGTAATCATTGCCGAACGATGCAAGGGTTGTGGCTTCTGTGTTGAATTTTGCCCTCAAGAGTGCCTTGAACTCTCAAGCCAGTACAATGCAAAAGGATATCATCCACCGGCACTTAAAGACCGCGAGTTGTGCAGCGGCTGCGACATCTGCGGGATGATGTGTCCTGATTTTGCAATCTATGGATTCATGGAAAAGAAACGATAGGAGGTGGCATAGTGCAGGCTGATCCCATTGGAGTTCTTACGGGACCTCATTTCATCGACGGAGACCACGCGTGCAGCGAAGGCGCAATTGCGGCAGGCTGCCGTTTTGTTGCCGGATATCCGATAACTCCTTCAACGGAGATTGTTGAACGGATCGCCGAACGATTTCCCAGAGTCGGGGGCGTGTTTATCCAAATGGAAGACGAGATTGCGTCTTCGATCGCGATTCAAGGAGCAGTGTGGGGTGGAAAGAAGGCGATGACTGTGACCTCAGGGCCGGGCTTCTCTCTTATGATGGAACACATCGGCTTTGCGGCAATGACAGAAACGCCTTGTGTGTTTGTGGACGTGCAGCGTGCGGGACCTTCAACAGGATTGCCGACCATGCCGGCCCAAGGTGACATGATGCAGGCCCGCTGGGGCTCTCACGGAGACTACGGAATCATTGCACTCTGCCCCAATTCACCCCAGGAGTGTTTCAACCTTACCATCAAGGCATTCAATCTGGCAGAACAGTATCGTGTTCCGGTGATGATGATGATGGATGAGTGTGTCGGTCATATGATCGAACGAGTAGTCATCCCGGCTGCTCAAGATATCAAGATTACTCCGCGGAGATTCTATGAGGGTCCAAAAGAAGACTATAAGCCCTATGAGCCTGAGCGGGATCTCGTTCCGTTGATGGGCAAGGTTGGCAGAGGATACAGAATGCACATCACCGGTCTCACCCACGATGAGCAGGGTTATCCAAACATGTCTGTGAGCGCTCAGGGAAAACTCGTCCGCCGTCTTGTGGATAAGCTTAAAGTAAACGCTGAGCGGATCATTGAATTCAAAGAAGACATGGTCGAAGGTGCCGATGTCGTCGTGGTCACGTACGGAATATCTTCCCGGACTGCAATCCCCGCCATCGAACAGGCCAGAAAAGAAGGATTAAAAGTCGGCCATCTACGATTAGTGACTGTCTGGCCGTTCCCGGAACGAAAGATTGCCGAACTTGCTGCGCGCATTAAAGCTTTTGTTGTTCCCGAACTCAATTTCGGCCAGATCGTACTCGAGGTCGAGAGGTGTGCGGCGGGAAAAGCAGGCGTCTTTCTCGTTCCGCACGCCGGTGGCACCGTACATCAACCAAAGGAAATCTACTCTGCAATTCGGAAGTCGCTGAAAGGATAAGAAATGTTTGATGAGATCATGGAAGTCGAGGAGAGCATTCCACCAAATCCGGTGGAGGAGTTCCTGCGGATGGATCGCATGCCGCATATCTGGTGTCCGGGCTGCGGCATTGGTACAACGGTCAATTGTTTCGTCCGTGCACTGAATACCAGTGGACTTGACCTTGAAAAAGTTGCTGTTGTTTCCGGGATAGGATGCACAGGTCGTGTTGCAGGATATCTCCGGCTTGATTCGTTCCATACCACGCACGGAAGAGCTATTCCGTTTGCTACCGGACTCAAACTGGCAAACCCGGAATTGAAAGTAATCGTCTACAGCGGCGACGGTGACTTGACCGCTATTGGTGGCAATCATTTCATCCACGCTGCCCGCCGAAACGTAGATATGACAGTCATTTTGCTGAACAATGGCATCTATGGTATGACCGGCGGTCAGGTGGCTCCGACGACGCCTATATCGGCAATCGCTTCGACTGCGCCATATGGGAATTTCGAGGATAATTTCAATCTGCCGTACATGGCCGAGTCCTGTGGCGCCGTGTATGTCGCACGATGGACATCCTTTCACGTGCGGCATATTACAAAGTCCATCAAAGAAGCGTTGGCGAAGAAAGGATTCTCATTCATCGAGATAGTAAATCCGTGTCCAACCCTCTATAGCAGAAGGAACAGGATCGGTGATGGCCTTGATCAGATGAAATTCTACCGTGACAACAGCGAGATCAGGAATGGGGCTGATACGAAGACCGTGGGTATGGATTTCCAGGGAAAGATCGTCGTTGGCAAGTTCGTCGACAGGGAACGGCAAACGTACGATAGGACGATGCTTCAGTACTATCACAAAACGTTGGGAAAAGATTTTGTTCCTTCAGAAGAAATGAGGAATTCTGTCCATGCAGAGAACTGAAATTAAGATTGGGGGCTTCGGCGGTCAAGGAGTCATTCTCAGTGGCTATATTATTGGCAGGGCCGCATCGATTTTCGACGGAAAATACGCGACGATGATACAGGCATTCGGACCTGAAGCGCGCGGCAGTTCGTGCAGCGCGGAAATTATAGTCTCACGCGATGAAATTACCTATCCCTACATCACTTCGCCGGATCTCATGGTGATTATGTCTCAGGAGGCATATTCGAAATTCACTCCCGAACTTGCCATTGGAGGCACTCTCATCACTGAAAGCGAATTGGTGACTACGCATAACCTCAGGAAAGACCTTCGTCATTACTCAATTCCCGCAACACGTTTTGCTGAAGAGCTGGGCAAGAAAATGGTGCTCAACATCGTCATGATGGGCTTCACCGCCGCCATTTCCGATATCGTTGGTGTGGAAGCCATGCGAAGCGCGGTAAAGGTCTCTGTTCCAAAAGGGACGGAAGATCTTAACCTCCATGCCTTCGAAAAAGGGTATGAATACGGCATTGAAATCCTCGAAAAGGTCGCGTCAGGCGTTGCTTCAACTTGACGAGCACCCTCGTGTAATCCTTCGTTCAAAATCCCCTCTTTTTTTGTTACCATATTCGTGCGGCAATCGCTCTCGATTGCAGTGTCACGATGACACCAATTCTCAAATTCCACGGAGAAATCGAATGGTCCGCCGGTCAATGGAAGGAATGGAAATAATCGAATGACGGTTAAGAAGAAATCAAACGTTCGAAATATTGGAGTTCACTTCCAAGGAGTGATCCCCCCGATGTTGACGCCATTTCGGGAGGATGAAAAAGTCGATTACGAAATGTTTGTCAGGAACATCAAGCGATGGAACAAGGACGATCTTGGAGGTTATCTTGTTCTAGGCTCAAACAGTGAAGCCGCGTACCTGTCGGAACGTGAAAAGCTAAACCTCATTGAACTCACCGTCAAGCACGGAAAACGGGGGAGAGCTGTCATTGCGGGTACGGGATTAGAATCTGCAAAGGAAACGATTAGATTCACAAAAAAGGCGGCCGTTCTGGGTATCGATGCAGCGCTTGTGCTGACACCGTCGTACTACTTGGACCAAATGACGGATGAAGCTCTCATTGCTCATTTTGTTTCTATTGCGGATCATTCCCCGATCCCCATTCTTATTTACAACGTCCCAAAGTATACGCACCTCAACATTTCTCTGAATGTATTGAGCCGGCTGAGTGAGCATCCAAATGTCGTTGGTATGAAGGACAGCAAAGGGGATGTCGAGCAAGTTGAGCGCTTTGTGAAACAAGGATCGAAAACCTTTCAAGTGGTTGTCGGGAGTGCATCAGTATGGTATCCCTAAATGCGTTTCGGTGTCG
>CAZOIM010000110.1:0-6610 GCA_964579855.1 uncultured Ignavibacteriaceae bacterium
CCTGTACCCGTGCATCCCGTGCGTTGACGCTGCCGACATCTGGCGCGACCAGGGGGAGCGAGCGATGGGATTCCTGCGGCGATTGATCGGCGGACCGTCCGAGCGCGAGGTGCCTACAGCGCCAGCAAGAGGCGGCCAGTCGGTCGTGAGTCTAAGCGCCACTTAGTCGTATTGTGGGCCGAGATGCAATCACCCCTGATTGTCCCCTAAGGGCACGCGCTCGTGATCTTTGGGACAAAGTATTGGGCCAGTTGTTTTCCGTCGCCCACCCACTGTTGGAACACCGAATTGCCATCAACCAGCAGGACCACTCTCCAGGCGGGGTCGTCCCATATCAGTGCCAGGCGTACATCGCATGGCGTGCCATCAACGCGCCACAGTAAGTGAGGATGCCCCGGGGAGGCGTCGAGTCGGCGCCCGTCGGAACCAGCCGGCTCGAGGGTCAATCCAGCTATGTTGAACTGGAACTTAGCTTCCTTAAGGAGCTTCTTCGCTTTCCCTTGCAGGTACGTCATGCGGTTCTGTGCCATCTTGCTTCCTCAGCCGCGGTTGCTGCCAGTTGGGGACGGTCTCAGATCGAAACGGAGAACATTGCCGCCTGGCTCTAGGCGCCACTTAAGTCTTATTAGACCTACCACCGAACCCCTGTCGGACCAGGTCTCGGCGCCGAATGGCGCGGTTTCCTCCAGGTAGTCGTCACCAGCCGAGCATCTTCCCAACGAACAGCACCGCGAAACTGGCCGTGATCGTCACGAATGCGCCAAGCATGAAGTAGAGGCGATCGTGCCTTTGGGAACGGCGCTCGGCTTCGGCGATGAGTTTCGCGACGGCATCTGCCTGACCTTTTGTCATGGTCCTGAGCACCGACAGTTCCTGGCTCAACGACAGCTCTTCCGCCTCTAACTGCGCCACTCTGGCCGCCCGCTGCTCAGCCTGTTCGGTGAGGCTGGCTGCCTCCAGGATGAGTGGTCTCAACTGGCTGCTGAGTTCGCCCAGTTGCCGGATCACAACCGCCATCCGCTGTTCCAGGGGCGGCGGCACCAGCGTCTGCTCGCTTGGCGCCGCCTCGCGCAGATCTCCCCGGAGGCTGCCAATCATCGAGATCGTCGCAGACCCTGTAGCCAGCATCATCGGACCGAATAGTTGATCAGTCCCTAGGCGAGCACCGCCCCTGAGCGAGATGACCAGCCAGACTCCCGCTGCCATTTCTAGTGCCAAGGTGATGGCTTGGTAATGAGAACCGACAAACCGCTGGACCCGAGCCCGGGAATTCCGCATCCGCTTCAACGGCACCCCTCATCGTCAGCTGCGATCAAGGCACCAAGCATAGGGAATCCCAAGCGTACGAAACGCAGTGACTCCGTTCTATGTGATGGCGGAACGACGGTCGTGGGTTAGCGCGGCGTGATACTGCGTCAATCCAGATCGACACGATGAAACCATCGTAAAGATGAGCTCGAGAGACTCCGGTCGCCTCTTGCGGAAACACGCGACGCCCAAGGCGTCTGTGCCACCGCGATGCGTGTCTTAGCGCCCGCGATTCCGTCGGGCTGGAGTTCCGCGGCTCGTCATCCGAGGCTCCCCTGAGGAGTCCTCCGCTCCAGAGGCGACCTTCGCCGCCTGCCACGGGTAGGCCTGGCCACACTCGGGGCAATACGGATCAGGCTGGCTGGGACCCGCGCCCAGAATGAGCACGCCTTCAGCTATGTAGTCCCCTTGGATGGGGTGGCCACAGTGCTCGCAGGCGCTCAGCCCCGCTTCTCCGCACTGAGGACAGAATTTCTTGTTGAACTGCGGTCGACTGCCAGCGTGGTCGTTGATGACGTGACCCGCCCGGCAGACAACGGCCGTGTCGTAGTAGCCCATGGCGCTGATAGTATGCCACTGCGAGTGAGCCCAATCGCGGCGCTCACGAGGGAGGCGAGGCGGCAGAATGGCTGAACCGGCCCCGGGCCGCCGTTCTGACGAAGCCGAGCTTCGGGAATGGCACCGGCAGAAGCGCGAGCTATTCGACCAGTTCGGCGAGCAGCTTGCGAAGTTGATCAAGGTGGCTCTAAGACAGGACGCTATTCAATTCCAAGAGGTCTTCAGTCGCACCAAAGGCGAAAAGAGCTTTCTGGACAAAGCCCAACGGTACGATGATCCGCGATCAGAGATAAACGACCTAGTTGGGTTGCGGGTGATCACGTACTTCACTGGTGAAATCGATCGGGTCGAACGGAAGCTGAGTGGCCTATTCGCCGTCGATCCTTCTTTGACCAAGGACAAGGCCAACGACCTTGGACGCGACCGCCTCGGATATCGAGCTCGGCATTTCGTCTGCGCGATTGGTCCAGATCGTGAGCTGCTCGATGACTGGAAATCATTCAGGGACATTCGGTTTGAAGTACAAGTCACAACCGTACTAGGGCACGCATGGGCTGAATTCGAACACGACCGAGGCTACAAGTCTCCCGGCCAGCTACCACCGGAGCTGGAACGCCGTCTGAACCTGGCTGCGGGACTTCTGGAGGTGGCAGACCGCGAGCTTGATTGGCTTGCCGGCGAGATCTCGAACTACACGATCGAGATCGCGCAAGAGATAGGTCGTGGCGACGAGGCGCTTAGTCAAATCGACCTGAATGCCATCTCACTGCGAGAGCTGCTGCTCGAGCGCCTACCTCTGTCTGTCAAATCTGGCGCTCTCCAGACCGAGTACAACAACCCCGAAGCCTCGGACCTCGCCGTGTCTGAATTACGAGCGTTCGGGGTGCGCACTCTCGACGATGTAGCCTCACTGATTCCGTCGTCGTACGACCAGCGGCACGCGGCGATCCTGTCCGGAAACACTTTGCTCGGCGTTACTCGAGATCTGATGATGATCGCGGACGCTCCCCGGTACTTTGAGGAGGCTTGGCGTAAGTCCTGGCATGGTTGGCACCCGGACTCGCTAGTTCTCCTGCGAAAGTACGGAGTCGACACTGCTGGGCTGCAGAAGGAACACGGGCTCTTCATCGAAGACGATGGCTAGCGGTTCCCCCTCGAGGCATTTCCTCGGCACCTTGGTTGAACGATCGTTGGACGGACACGGCAACGGGTAGTCTGCGGCTCGGCCAGCGAAGGCAACCCCTGATACGGTCGAGGGATCCGGCCCGTTGGTGTGATGCCGTGCCATCAACACTATGGCTGCGTAGTGGTCAGGTCAGAAGGTCGGACCACCACTAGGCGGGTGAAGGTGCGAGGTGGACTCCGGGCGGTCCGACGCCGGTCGGCGTCCGCCTGAAGTGGCACGAGCAGGACAGATTCGGCTATGGGCTAAGGCTTGCCCGTCGCCAGGTGTTGGATCAGGAGCAGTAAGGCAGCACCCACCGGTCCTGCGACGAGAAGCAGCCAAAATCGGATCAGTTGTGGCCGCGGCAACCTCCGCGAGCGGCCGGCCCAGATCATGCCGCTAGCTCGCAGCCAAAATGGAGTCGGCTTCTCGCCCGTTCCTCGGCCCGGTAGCAACCCAATGACCTAATGGTCGCGCCCGGCCACCGACGGCAAGACCAAACCCGGGTGCGGGGCCCGATCGCTGCGTCCAGCAGGACCCGCTCTGTCGGGACCAGCTACCCATCTGCCACTTTCCCAAGCGCCCCGTGCAGAGCCTCACGGCACGAGCCCAGGAGAAACTCGCCGTAGATAGTGCCCCTAACCGCGACTTTCATACTGCCATTCATATCGCCGATATGCCAAAGGTGGACGTCGTAACCGATCCGCATAGTCGACCTGATCTCCTCTTGAAGAAGTGGCCGTTGGTCCGCTCCTTCAAGAAGGGACACGGGAGTGAGAACCTTGCACAACTGGTCTGCTTGTCCGCGACTCAATGTGTCAATGCTTGTCAACGTCTTCAGTCGCCGAACGATATCCGGAACCAGGCATTGATTCTCGTACCACCACTCTATGTAGGACTCCCAGTAATGCGCATCAAGTGTGCTGTCCGCGAAGATGTCGAGCAAGTCGCACATGATCTGCATTTCCATCGAAACAAGATTGGCGGCCGTGGAAGTCGACGCGCGGTATTCTTCAAGCAGGGCCACATCTGTGTTTGATTTGACCTTCCTTAGATCGTCTTTCCGTTGCTCCTCTGCGTTTCTCTGATCGCTCGCGCAGGAGGCACACACGCCGGCCAGTAGTAAATGCGCCAGGTCGTTCAGGGACTTATAGTCGAAGTAGGGAGATGCATGCGCTGGCACAAGAGCCTTCCCGCACGCAGTGCAGGTCTTGGGCATCCCCACGCGGTGCCCGACACGCTCCATTGCGACCATCGCCTCATAGAGCTTGGGAGCTTGGCCATCGTAGTATCCCGAACCGTCGCCCGAGTCATCCCACGTCTTCTGTCCGTACGACCAGTTGGAGCAGGCTTCCCAGACCGCGAGCATCTCGATCGAACTGAGCCCAGCGATGCGATCATCTCCTTTGAGCTTGGAGATGCGCTTTTCCAGCGACACCAGCACATCCTTATTGTCGCGCCGGGCGACCTTCAGTCGGGCTAGAGTGCCCGAGGAACGGCGCTGTCGCCACTCAACAACGGCGTGCAATACGTCATACACGGCCTTGGCTTGACTCGAATCCAGTTCAATCGGTTGCTGGTTCCCTGTGCCGAAGATGCCCATCCAGTCCATCCCTTCGAGCCGATCCGGCTGTCACGGGGAGTTGTGGCGAGCCCCGTGAGTCACTTTGGAAACCTGCCCCAGCCGGGAATGCTTGTCGATGATTTCCATGCATAGCCGCGGGGCAGTGTCACAGCGAAGGCAGTCTTGCATCTAGGGCACCGTAGTTTGACCTGCGTCATGCCAAGGTGTCGCGCTGCTCAGGTTGTTCGTGGCGACCGGACCGATCGACAGATAGCCGCTGCTCGCCTGCCCGGATAACCTCCTGTTCACTTACTCTTGCCTGCGTTCATCCTACAAATTCCCAGGTTTCGGGCAACATCCTCATTTAGGGCATTTATTGCTGATGCTATTTCTAGATACTGAAGGGCTTCTGTATGCTCGCGAAGCTCCGACAGAACACCACCCAAGCTCATATACAGAATCTCATCCTCATATGGGGCTATTCGGATGGCATGTTTGTACTCTTCTGCGGCTTCGTTGAACTTGCGATTCTGAGCCAAGCTGTCCGCTTGGTGCTCATGTTGTTTCGCTTGGATGGCCTGACGAGCGAGATCGGGCGTGACCAAATCAGAATTCATATCTTGTACCATTGTCACTGGTGAGCCACTATCTACAATGGCGTCCAATGTAGACTCTTGTACGTCCCCTAGGTTTATCTTCAGAGGTTTGTGCTGGCGAGAGATCCTCTTTTCCGAGGTCGTATCTCCCTTTTCTGCCTTATGAATGAGTCTGTGGAACATGAGATTCTCCTCTTCCCGATAGCTTGCCCATTCTGTAGCCAAACTGGTCTTGCAGCCTGACCAGACTCCATTGATAGGTCCAGTTCCTAGTCCCCTTGCCGCGATCCGGCTTGAGCGCCGTGTCGCAACGCTTGAGATACACAAGCCAAGCATTCCGGACACTCCTGGCAAATCGATCTGGGAAGGCCTGGCAGAAGACCGCGTCCTTTACCTGCTCGGGGTCGTGATCGTAGGCTTCAGTCTGCCTTCCCTCGGATGGGCGAACGCTCGGGTCACTTCGCCCGCGTCCTGCAGATTTCCAGGTTCTTCCGAAATACCCGAGCGTCAGGATGGTTGTTGCCCAGAGTCGCCTCGGCGATTGCCGAGGCGCGCTCGAAGAGGGGCAGCGCGTGGGCGTAGTCGCCCCGGTCTTGGTAAAGACCGGCGAGGTTGTTGAGGTTCGTCGCCACATCGGGGTGCTCGGGGCCGAGGGCGCGCTCGTTGATGGCAAGCGAGCGCTTGAAGAGGGGCAGCGCGCGGGCGTAGTCGCCCTGTGCCTGGCAGAGGCTGGCGAGGTTGTTGAGGCTCTGCGCCACATCGGGGTGGTCGGGGCGGAGTGCGCGCTCGCGGATGGCGAGGGAGCGCTCATAGAGCGGGAGTGCGCGGGGGCAGTCGCCCTGGGCGCGGTAGATACCGGCGAGGTTGTTGAGGCTCAGCGCCACCTGGGGGTGGTCGGGGCCGAGTGCCCGCTCGTTGATGGCGAGCGAGCGCTCGAAGAGTGGCAGCGCTCGGGCGTAGGCGCCCTGGGCGCGGTAGAGATCGGCGAGATTGTTGAGGCTCGTGGCTACATCGGGGTGGTCGGGGCCGAGGGAGCGCTCGCGGATGGCGAGCGAGCGCTCGTAGAGGGGGAGTGCCCGGGCGTAGTCGCCTTGGTCCTGGTGGAGACTGGCGAGGTTGTTGAGGCTCGTCGCCACGTGGGGGTGGTCGCGGCCGAGTGCGCGCTCGCGGATGGCGAGCGAGCGCTCGTATAGCGGCAGCGCGCGGGCGTAGTGTCCCTGGTCTCGGTAGAGATCGGCGAGATTGTTGAGGTCCGTCGCCACGTCGGGGTGGTCGGGGCCGAGTGCGCGTCCGTCGATGGCGAGCGAGCGCTCGTATAGTGGCAGCGCTCGGGCGTAGTCGCCCTGGTCCTGGTAGAGAGCGGCGAGGTTGTTGAGGTCCGTCGCCACGTGGGGGTGGTCGGGGCCGAGGGCGCGCTCG
>CAZOIM010000110.1:6710-12492 GCA_964579855.1 uncultured Ignavibacteriaceae bacterium
TTGTTGAGGCTCGTCGCCACGTGGGGGTGGTCGGGGCCGAGTGCCCGCTCGTTGATAGCCAGCGAGCACTCGAAGAGGGGAAGCGCGCGGACGTAGTCGCCCTGGGCGCGGTGCAGCTCCGCGAGGTTGGTGAGGCTCGCCGCAACATCCGGGTGGTCGGGGCCGAGGGCGCGCTCGCGGATGGCGAGTGAGCGCTCTATGAATGGCAAGGCAGATGGATACAGACCCATGTCGCGAAGGAACAGGCCGACGATTCCTGCCGAGCGGGCGACGGCCTCGGTCTCTCCCTCCGACCCGATCCGTCGATCGAGCGCGGCCTGGTAGCAGACACCGGGCTCGAAGCGACCCTCCAGCGAGCGCCAGTAGCACATCCACTCGTACGTGCGCCCATGCTCCCGGGCGTAGGAGAGGAAATCGAGGTCACTGAGCGTGGCGGCTAGCGCTTGCCAGTCCTCGGCGTGCTCGAGCTGGTAGGGGTACTCGTCGAGCTTGCGCTCGAGCGGCGAGCGGGAGAAGTAGGTGGCCAGCTTCGTGTGAGTTTCCTTGCGCTCGGGGTACCTGATCGTCACAGCCTCAGCGAGCTGGCGGTGGAAGAAGCCGACCAGCTCGCCACGCTCGACAAGGTAGGCCTTGCCGCTGCGGGCAAGCCGAGCCCAGAGCGCGCGCGGTAGCTGCTCCTCTCCGTTGCGGCGCAGCAGGTCGAGTAGCTCGGGCTCGCTCAGCCCGTAGCGCGACGAGCCAAGGAGCGAGAAGGCCTCGGTTACGAGCTCTCGCCCCTGGTCTTGCTCGAGTCGCTGTAGCACCTGGTCGAACAGCCCCGCGACGTCTGCGGCGAGACCCTCGATCTGAGGCAACAACTGCTCGAACCTGCCGAAGAGCCGGAGCTCCTCGAGCGCTACACGTAGGTACAGCGGGTTACTGACCCCCGGGTGATCAAGGAGCGCGGTCAGCTGGGACTTGTCCAGCTTGCGGCGCCATTCGCCCAGCACGGTTTCGACGATTTGCCGCTGCTCTTCTGCGTCTAGCGGTGGAAGCACGATCTCTGCTGCCCCGTGCCGATGCAAGACATCGAGGCAGTTGCCTTCGAGCGTGCTCGCCACCAGGCGAGTTTGCTCGGGGATGTAGTCGAGCAGCCAGCCCAGCCCATCGGCGCCCTCGAGCGCCGAGAGCTGATCGAGCGCATCGATCACGATCACGACGCGCCTTCTCCTGCGAGACGCCTCTCTGAGGAGCGCGGCTAGCGTATCGGAGAGCTTCTCATCTTCTTCCGGGATCTCGTCCTCGAGGGAGAGCTCGCGCTTCAGCTCCCCGCAGATCGTTCGCAGGAGACGGCGGTGATCGGTAGAGGAGGGGCTGGCGCCGACGAAGTAGGAAAGCACCAGGTCGTCCGAGTGCTCGGCTGCGTAGCGGCGAGACCAGCTGGCGAGGAAGGCCGACTTGCCGCAGCCGGACTCGCCCGCGATGACGGCCGGACGGCGATCCGAGCCCCTTACGTATTCGCTGAGGCGCCGGGCCTCGTTCTCGCGCCCAATGTGAAGGCGCGAGCGCTCCTCGGCGAAGGCATCGTGCGCCTCCCGCTCAAGAGCGAGTGGGTCCGGCTCGGGGGAGTCGGCCGGATACTCGGCGCAGATCGCCTGCCATAGGTCCTCCAGCACGTGCTCGCCGAAGGCATCGAGATCGACGACGCGCTTCTCGTCCTCATCCCAGCCGCAGGGGTAGTTGTCCAGCACCGGCCTGCCGGAGGAGCGGATCTCCTTCTTCAGACTCGCGAGCTTGGCGACCGCCTCGTCGTTCTCGGTCGCGTAGTCGGCGCGCACAGACTCCGGCATCTGGGCGAGCAAATCTGGATCGCGGAAGTAGAAGAAGGCGCGCCGTGCCAGTTCGGGGTTTCGAAGCACGGCATGGGTGATCTCGAGCGCCGTCAGTGAGTGCCCTTCGCGGTCCTTGAGCCATGGATGGTCGAGCTCGGCATCCTCGGGCAGAGAGCCGAGCAGCGAGCCGTAACGCTCGCCGAGCATGCCGATGAAGAAGGGCCGCGAGCGCTCGATCTCCCTAAGACAGATCTCCAGGGCCTTGCCCTGTTCGGCCTCCTCTTCTGTGATTCCCCAGCGGAGGTCGACGTCGACGAGGTAGAGGTGCCGACCTACCATCCGCTCGCGTAGTTCGGGGAAAACCACCTTGACCAGGTGATCCCTTTCTGCGTGCATGTCGCGGAAAGTGCTGCTGATGAAGACGCGGACGGTCTTCCAGCTCTGCGCCATCGGGCTAGCTCCCTCCCTCTGGCCTCACCCGGCATCTGCGCTGGGCCGCGAGAAGCTCACCGCCTGAGCCGGCACCCTCGGACATTGTGGCCCTCCCGCCGCCGCTGCACGTTCGCGAAGGGACGCGCCCCTGCTCGGCCAGAGGGAGGTCGCCGCCATCGTGGCTGGCTTGCGGTTGTCGCCCTGGACCAGCAAGTGCGCCCTGCGCCGTGGCGCTCACAGCTAGCCTCCCTCTCCGTCCGGAGATTCGCTGGGACGCTGCCGTACAGCCTAGCGCACGAATGACCCGGAATCCGAGCCTTCCGCGCCGGGTACTTCACCGAGAAGTGAGGAGAGCGAGGGACTCGCCGATCCTCCACACGTTGACACCCTATCGCAGGATCGTGTTTCCATGGGCGCGGTCGCGGACACGATCAGTACGGGTGCTTGGGCGCCAATCGCGCCAGAGCGCCTGGTCCGATGCGCTATGGTGGCTAGTAAAGATCAGCTGTCGGACCCACATGGAGAGCCCGTGAGCGCGCCAGACATCATTGCGGTGATCACCGCTGCGATAGCACTAGTCGCCCTCGCCGTATCCTTCGCGAACTTCGCCTGGGTCGCGAAGCAACTGCGGCTCAATTCGTCAATTCAGCTCGTCGACTGGCTGGAGAAAGTCCGCGATAGCCGAAATCTCCTGTACAGGCTGCGTGACTCCGGCAAGCCCCTCGCGGAATGGACCGATGCTGACAAGAAGGCCGCGAATGTGGTTTGCCGTCAGCTGGACGTTCTTGGCATCTTTGACCAACTTGGCTTTGTTGATCAACGGTTTGCTGACCGCTTCTATGCGATCCCTGCCAAAGAGATGTGGGACATCTGCCAGGATTGGGTCGAGAACGAAAGGTTATCAAGAGGGCCACAACATTTGTGGGAATTCGAGCGCCTTGCGACACGAGTGAGTCACGTGAAGAGCAACCATCCGGCGATCGCAGGACGGACACGGTGGCGCCGCAGACCAAGACGACCCGCGTAGGACTGCCCCGACCCCAATCCTCTCGGTGGCTCGTGGGCACTCACTATCTGCTCATCGTGTGCGGGGCGATGGCGCGCGGCCCAAGCCAGGCTCAGCTGGCCGCCAGCCCTCCACCCGCCTCGTAGAGGTATCGCTGGAAGCCGATGAACAGGCCGCGGATCTGGTCGGGGTTGCCGAGGTCCGCCACAGCATCCGAGATCGCGTTCTTGTACCTGAGCTTCAGCAACGGCGCGAGCTTGTCTCCGTCTAGCTCGCCGACGCCCTCTTTTGTGTAGTGGTCCAGGACGAAATCGATGAAGGCTTGCTGCCGGTCCGTGTACCGCAGATGAACCTGGCCTCGAGCGTCGGCCGCCCGCTTGACGCGGGTCAAAGGGTCCAGGGCGAAGGCCTCCTTCATCATCTACGTCCGCCGCTCCTACAAGGAGGCGACCGCAGCCGACGTCAGCGACGAGATGCAGGAGGCCGCCTGCCGGGCCCTGCTTCCAGGCGGAGCAGCGATCCGAGTGATCTCCGACTCAGGCGGTCACAACTCCGGGCACACCGCGGACCGCGACGGATACCAGGCGCTCCTGGCCGCAGTGGCCGCCGGTCAGGTGACAGGCATCGCCGTTTACGACCTGTCGCGCCTCTTCCGCAATGCGCGTCTCATGCTCGATCTGGCCCACGAACTCGAGCGTCGCCAGGTGCCGCTTCTGGTGGCCAACTTGCCGGGCGCACGCTTCGATGGGGCCACCGGGCGCTACATGTTCGGTCAGCTCTGCCTCGCGAACCAGCTGCAGCGCGATCTGGACTCCGAGCGCATGACCCGGATGCAGCGTCAGCTCTTCGAGGACGGTCGACATCGTGGTCACGACCCTCTCGGATACCGCAGCCGCCACGACGCCACCGGCCACCTTGTCCATCCACGAGAGCTCGTGCTTGTGCCTGAAGAGGCCGACGCCGTCCGTCGGGTCTGGCAAGAGCTCGAGCGGTTCTCGCTGCTCCAAGTTGCCGACCTCATGAACCGCGAGGGCATACCGCATCGGGGGCCATGGAATCGCGAGACAGTCAAGGACATCGCCCGGCGGGGTCGGATGTATCTGGGCTACGTCGTCGAGAAGCGCGGCCGCGACGAACGCCCCGGTCGCCACGAGCCGATCCTGTCCGAAGCCCAATACCGGCGCACCCTGGCCGCCATCGCCGCCCGGACAAGAGTGGGCAACAAACCTTCACCTTTCCGCAGCTACGCCCTGCGCGGGCTGGTCTACTGCGCCTGCGGCACTCGCATGCGAGGGGAAGCCCATCTCCAGCGCGGCACCGAGATCCGCTACTACCGCTGTCCCACCTTGGGTTGCCATGCCCGACGCTGCCCGGCCGAACTGGTCGAGGAAAAGGTGATGTCCACTATCGCCACCGCG
This sequence comes from uncultured Ignavibacteriaceae bacterium, assembly GCA_964579855.1. Lineage (GTDB taxonomy): Bacteria > Bacteroidota > Ignavibacteria > UBA10030 > UBA10030 > JADGQA01. The sequence goes on from CAZOIM010000110.1 coordinate 11,378, forward strand.
GTGCTGCCTGACCCGGTTATCGAGGAGGCTCGGGCCGAGCTACGGCACAGACTCGACACTCCTGGGAGCGCGACCGCCGGCCGCCAGCGCGCACGCCTTACGATCCGACTGGAGCAGCACAAGAAGCAGCACGGCTGGGGCGACATCAGCGACCGGGCATACCAGGCCGAGCGGGACTCGATCCGGGCGGCCCTGGCCCAACTACCCGACGAGGATCGGATCAGGACCTTCGACGCTTACCGGGCGAAACTCTCTGGCCTTGCCTGCGGCGATCGCCGCAGCCTCACCTGCGCGGCGAGAGGAACTCTGTCGAATCGTCGTCGAACATGTGGTCGTGAACGACCGGGTCGTGGAAGGCATCCTCTGGACGCCGCCGAGCGTGGTACCCCCAAGCGGATTCGAACCGCTGATCTCAACCTTGAAAGGGTCGTGTCCTAGGCCTCTAGACGATGGGGGCGCGGCGCGAACGGGAGTGTAGCAGGGGAAACGCCGGTGCTGGCGCAACGCGCGCCACCGGCCCGCTCAGCTGCCCAGCAGAACCATGACTGCGGCCCAGCCGAAAGACAGGCCGGCGACCACCGCGGCCACTCCCCCGGCCAGCGCCAGGAGCAGTGCGCGACCGCCCCGGCCGTCGCCGCCCGCGATGTATGTGCTTCTCGCGAGGACCACGGTGTCGGACGCGAAAAGGATGCCGGTGACGACTGCAGCCGCGATGAGCACCGGGATTTCGATGCTGCGGCGCGTGACCGACACCGCAAGGAACGCGACCGAGGCGAGTGAAGCAACGCTCAGCAGGACCACGAACGGGGGCAGCCGCCGCAGTCGAGCCATCAAAGGCAGAGGGGCGTCGGGCGCCTCGTCGAAGGTGTCCCAGAACTCGTCGTATTCCTCGTCGGACTCGTCGTCGAGCGGTGGCGGCGCGCTGGGTGGCGGCGCGGCCTGGGGAGTCGGCACTCGCGGCGGGAGCGGCCTGCGCAACGCCGGCTGGCCGCCCCGAAGGCGCGGATCTGGTTCTTGGGTCATGCCGGAGAGCGTACCAGCGTCGAGCCCACAGGCACTTCGCGAGCCGGCGCCGAGCGGTGGTAGACCGCGACGTTGTATTCGAGGCGCGGCCG
>CAZOIM010000111.1:0-7534 GCA_964579855.1 uncultured Ignavibacteriaceae bacterium
TAGGGAAACCCACTCCCGAATTCCCATCGGATGTTTGCATCAAGGCTTTCAAAGAGATGAAGCTCGGCAAGGAGATTGATTGTATGTTGCCGATCATAGGAAGGAGGATAGGTCAATCCAAGGGAAGTAATGAATGCACGACTCCAAGAGTAGGCCGCATACAAGTCAACAAACGATATTCCGTAACGCACGAGAAGCTCGGCTCCGTAGGATTTGCCCTTTGCATTGATATAATCGGGATCAAGCCTGTCAACCTTATCTCGATTATAGACTACCAGAGAACGGTAATCTTTGAAATAAGTCTGAATGTCGACAGAAAGCTGCGGAAGGACGTTTCCGCTAATTCCCAACACGTAGTGGTCCGCAATTTCCGGCTTCAGCCAGTTAGGGATGTGAATCCATGTATCAAAAACAGAAATAACATCGTCTTCGTTGTTAATAGTGATGAAATGCTGAGTGAATTCCCCAACGGAGAGTTTCAGTCTCCAATTATCATAGAATGGGTGGCTGACATTGATACGTGGTTGGATATTTTCGGTGCCCCCACCCTGCATAAGGGAAATTGCGCCAAGATGAATTCCTCCATCAATTAGCCAGAGACCGATGGATGTTTGGTATCGGAGCCACAGCCAACCGTCAACTTCCGGATCGTCCTCTTGCAGAAGGACTCCATAGGTATTCGTAAGCGAGTATTGGGTTTCGGGGAAGCTTAACTCGAATCCGAAATAAAAGAGATCTTTCGAATCAAGGTAAATTGAAGCATTGGAACGTATCCCCGTCTCCTGGATAGACGTTGACGCAGGTGTTACAGTTTGTGAAGACTTTGAATTCCGTGACGCCTGGAAGGAGGTCCGATAGGCAAGTGCGTCTACATAGATTCTATCCAATACGAGTCCGTTGACGGTGAATCCAATGGCTTGATTGCGCCAGGAATAGTCAGGCTCCGTTGGAATGTTGGAACGCAGATCATCTCCGGTAAAGAATCCCTGAAGACCAAAACGCAGTTCACGATCCTCTGTTGCTTTTGCAGTCATTTTGACAAAGGCGTCGTAGAACGACACCGGCAAATCCTTCTGGAGAAAACGATTGATTGTCGTATTACTGAATGATTTTCTTGTTTCTGCAAGCCATGTATAATTATCTCCGAGAGGCCCCTCAAGCTGCAACTTTGAGGAAAGAAAATTGATGTTGCCTTTACCTGTGATCGTGTTCGTATTCCCATCCTTTGTGCTCAGACTTACAACCGAAGAAAGACGCCCACCATATCCAGGAGGAAAAGCCCCCGTGTAGACTTCGGTATTTCTGATAATGTCCGGGTCAAAGAGACTGAAAATACCCAACGCATGGAATGGGTTGTAAATTTTCATTCCATCAAGCAAGATTAGATTCTGATCTCCGCCGCCTCCACGAACATAAAAGTGCGAGTTGACGTCGCTTGTCGATACTATCCCAGGCAAAATTTGAATAGCACGAAAGATATCGGGGATCACCGATACGGGTACCGCTTGTATATCTTGCTGATCCATCGTATGGATACTCGTTTGAATTTTTGACAACTCATGCCTCGCCTGTCCTGTTACCACGGTTTCAGAAAGCTTGACCGGTTCGGTCTTCAATGTCAGATTGATGAGGAGCGGTTTGCCGAATCCGACGGATAGTTTGGTGGAGCGACTCAAATAACCTATGCAGCTCACTCGAAGTGTATAGTCACCCGGACTTACATTTGGAATTAGGTAGAATCCATCCGTGTTTGTAGCTGCACCTGTATTCGTTCCTTCGAGGAGTACAGTTGCATAGGCAATTCGCTCACCGTTTGCGGAATCGGTGACTGTACCGTGAATGTCGACACTTTGAGCAGATAGAAATGAGATGCCGATCAGAACGAAGAATGTTTCTATGACGACGATGAGAAGGGCACGATTCGAGGTCATACAGAAAAGATGTTTCGGTTTATCATCATGAACGTCGCAACAACATTGTTCAACTCTTATCGGCATGAGGTGAAAAACGAAATTGCCTCCATCATCTTTCGAATTCGGAGGCTCCTTCTCACAATCTGTCTTCACGAATCCCTCACCGGACTCGCATGTATTACGTCTTCAATCTAAACCGAAACAGCATCATTGTCAATTTCATTGGTTGTAGAAATCTCACACCGTTCTCAGTCCTGAGAAAAATGTTCGAAAGGAAAAGAAACGCTGGCGACGGACGAAGATTAGAGGATCAGAAAGCGTCGATCTGTTTCGCGGGGTCGGACTCGGGTAACGATTGCACGGACTTCAATTTGTCGGAAAATGTGCTCAGCTGTTTGTCCGCCTTCTCGTAGTTGTTCTTGGCGTTGGATAACTGAGTGCCAAGCGTGTCGAAGAGTTCATTGAATTTTGACAACTCCGACTCGAGACGGTGAAGATGTTGATAGATCTCTTTCGCGCTCCGTTCAATCTGCAATCCTTTGAGTCCGAGAGCGATCACGCGTAAATGTGCGTAAAACGTGTTGGGTGAAACAGGGACAACATGTTTTCCGGAGGCGTAGGAATAGATGCTCGATTCCTCTTCAAAGGAGTCTTCCTTGATGATCGTTTCATAGTAAATGTTCTCTGCAGGCACATACATCAGTGCAAAATCAAACGTTCCCTCATCCGGCAAAATATATTTCTGAGCAATAGCGTCAACGTGCTTTTTGACGTCGGTCTTGAACAATCGTGCCGCTGTCTTACGTTCCTGATCGCTCTTTGCTTCGAGCGTCTTTCTAAAATTCTCCAGCGGGAATTTTGAGTCAACTGGTACCATCCCTCCTGCAGTTTTGATCACCGCATCGACTGTCTGACCATTCTTGAAGCTGTATTGGAAGGAATAGGCATTGGAAGGCAACACCTGCTTCAACAAATCCTCGAGGAGTAATTCCCCCAATCCACCCCGGAGTTTCGGGGCTTTCAGCATTTCTTCAAGCTTGGAGACACTCTGGCCCAACTCTTTGATTTCCTGCGTTGCTTTGCCGAGCTCTCCGAGCTTGGTGGCAACTTCTTTGATAACTCCTGCTGCCGTATCAAGCCTTGAGCCCATCTGACCGGTGTTGTTGTTCAGCTGGGTGGAGACGGCTTTGAGCTGCTCATTCATCGTATCGGTCGTGTTCTTGATACTCTGAAACAAAACATTCGTCGTGCTCTTCAGAGCTTCGTTGACTGAATCAGCACTGTTCTTAAGGTTCTGCGTGACTTCCTGACGGAGTGAATCGACCTGCTGCTGGATAAGGAATGCCGACTGCGATGAGCCATCGTCTTTTCGGCCGTACAATTTGAGCAGGATGGCCAGCAAGAGGGCAACGACAACGACGAGAAGAATAATCAAGGGCAGTTGCATGGGCTCGTTCTAAGTTCAGCTAAAACGTAACAGAAATTGACCGAAAAAGCATCAGCATTATCGTGAAAAGAAATAGGAAAGGAATATGAAGACCCCCATAGTTGCAATGCCGCGAGCGAGATACAGATGTTGAAGTTTCAGCCAACTCCAGAATTTCGCGGCGTAGACCATTACCGTGATCAGCAAAAGCGTCGCAACGCAACATTGAAGAACTGTCAGTTTGCCGCCATACAAGTATGCAAGGCTCATGTCGAAATAGAACATTCCATAAATGACCATGAGATGAGCAGCGTAAATGGACAGCGATTCCCGGCTGGCATCGAGAACAAAAGACTTTTCCGTTTTGCGCCATTCCACGAAGTACCAACACGCGAGGAGCAGCAGCAAAACAACTCCGAGCCTTTCCAGGAAGAAAAACGGATTCGCATGGACATCGGTCGATGCGTGCGGCCAGTATGACGGCACAGCGGCGGCCAACCGACCGCCGATCATCATGATCGTCCCGGTAATTCCCACACGGCGAACAAACGCTTTCTCATTCCCTTGTTGCCTGGCCTTGAGATAATCCATGGCATAATACCCTCCTGCCATCATGAAGGCGATCCACAAAAAGAGCGGGAATCCAGAGAAGTGTTGTCCGTTGAGATACGCTCCGATCTGCGCTGGGATATACCTGTTAAACTCAACGTCCCAGATGAATGGGGTAACGAATGCGATGAGGAATCCCGATGCCAACAGGAATCGGCGATAAATATCATTCGACTTGATTTTGATCCTCACAAGAAAGAGGAACATAAGTCCGGCCGCGATGCAATTCAAGACATCCGATTGGTAGAATTTGAGCCAGTCATCCTGCGTTCCCTCGTGGAGCATCCGTGCCCATGAAAAGAATGGCAAATGCAGCAAGTAGCCGATGATCCAGATCTGCGCGATACGGTAGATTTGTTTCCAGAATAGTCGGCCAAAGCTTCTGAAATCTTCGATCTTCCGTTCACTGACGTAGACGAACACAAATCCGGCAACAAAAATAAACGACGGCGCAACCAGACCATTGACGTAATTGAGAAGGTTGTACCAATCGGTTTCTTTGAATGCAGGAATAATGAAGGCATTGAACACATGGACCTCGATCATGACGATCGTAGCCCAGCCGCGGAGGAGATCAACGAAGACGAGACGGCCCTTCATCAGAACATTGAGGATTGTCGAGTGGGGATTGCGGATTGAAAAGCGCAAGACCTGTTTCTAGAATCCACTTGCATTCAAACTGATGATTGTGCGTTTTGTGCACCCCGTCGGTGTTTGACGGGGCCGATTGACGATTTCGGAATGGAAAACGTGAGATTTGATTCTAAAGAGCATCAAACATCGAATTGACGAATGAAAATCGACAATTATTAAATGACCTTCATTTTCTTTCCGACCTTTTCAAACGCCTTCAGCGACCGATTGATATCCGCACGCGTGAGGGCTGCGGAGACTTGTGCCCGGAGACGGGCTTCTCCTTTCGGCACGACGGGATACCACAGACCTTTAATGTACACTCCAGCCTTGAGAAGCTGAGCGCTCATTTCCTGCGCGATCGAGGCTTCGCCCAGCATGATCGGAACGATCGGGTGAGTTCCAGCAATGATCTTAAACCCGAGCTTCACAATTTCAGATCGGAAGTAGGTGGTATTGTCGTGCAGTCTCGTGACGATCATTTTGTCTTTCTGAAGAAGATCGAACGCGGCCATGGTTCCGCACACAATCGACGGGGGCAAAGAGTTCGAGAAAATATAGGGCCGCCCTTTCTGTCTCATGTATCCTACCATTTCCTTGGAGCCGCTGATGAAGCCCCCGGCAGCCCCGCCAATTGCTTTGCCAAGCGTCCCAACGATACAATCAATTTGGCCGAGCAGGCCAAAGTGTTCTGCCGTCCCACGCCCGGTCTTTCCACATACACCGATGCCGTGCGCATCGTCGATGAATACCGTTGCATTGTAGCGTTTCGCTAGTTCGACGATTCGCGGGAGAGGTGCAAGATCACCTTCCATGCTGAAGACGCCGTCGGTCGCGATCATGCGGATACGGTAATCCTTGTTCTTGTCCTCTTCCAGCTGACGTTCGAGATCCACCATATCAGCGTGGTTATAGATTTTTCGGTCGACAGCCTCCGCCCGGCACAAACGCTGACCGTCGATAATGCTGGCATGATTCAATCGGTCACTATAGATGACGTCCTTGTAGGTTTCATAGCCAAGCTTCTCGTTGGTGATCGCGGAAAAGAATGCCACGTTTGCAGCGAACGATGAAGAAAATAGGATCGTGTCCTCAGTCTTCAGGAATTTGGAAATCTGTTTTTCGAGTTCGAGATGGATCGTCTGGGTCCCGGTGAGAAAGCGGACGGAGGCGAGTCCGTATCCGAACTTCGTCAGGCCTTTGATCGCCGCCTTCCGAACGACAGGATGGTTCGACATGCCAAGGTAATTGTTCGACGCCAGCATGACGACCTTCTTCCCTTTTACCGTGACCACTCCTCCCTGTGGTGATTCGAGAGCAGTCTCATATTTGAATGTGTTCGAATCTACAAGCTTCTTGACTTCGGCAGCGAAAAGTTCATTTGCAGTCATAGATGATATCTCGGTTTCTTTTTGAGTTGATAAATATGGGACGTTTCCAGTACGGAGGGACAGGACTACTTCTTCTTTGCCTTCCACTCTGAATAATTTTTTCTTATGTCGCCCAACACTTCGGTGTCGATCAAGTCATCTTGCCGGATGCGGACGTCGTAGTTCTCCCATCCCATGAAATCGTTAAGAGCTTTGTGGGTCGCAGCATCAAAGACTCCGCTCACAGGACCGGAGTAGAACTGATGGTCTTTGTACGCTTTATCGCCGAGAATAGTCTGCAACTCCCTGCAAACGGATTCATCAATCTTGATCAGATTCTTGGGGTCGGATCGGAAGAAATACAGTTTATGAAGGTCATACAGTCGTTGAAGCTCAACGAGCGGCTTAGGATTATCGTAAATGCTAATGTCAATGTAATCATCCGTAGTTCCGTCGTACCCGGCTCCCGCTCTCTTGACGAGAAGAGCCGCAGATTCTTCTCCGCGACGATCTCCGCCGGCTTTTCCTCCGGCAACGATAGCAGCCACCAAGCGATCTGCGAGAGAACCTTTGGTTGTCAGGAACGTTTTTGCGAGGGCTTCCACTGTCGCTTTGCCTACGAGGATGTTGCCTTGTGCGGCGAAACCTCTCCCGGCTATCATGACACCCTTGCCACCCCACGTTTCACCGGTCACGCCCCCGGCCCAATCGAAGCATTCGGTGCCAGTCCAGCTTGCTGAATTGCCTTTTGCATCTATGATGCCGGCCTGACGGGATTGTTTCGCAGAGTCTGTCTGAATCAGTATTTTGAGCGCTTCTTCGGCTGTGGCGCCATTCCGCATCAGTGTCAATCCTCGTTGACCGTAAGAGACATTGACGAGCGATTGTGTCGCGACAGCTCCGACACCTGCTTCAGCCCAGGGCACGACTGGCCTGACATTCGGAAATTTCGACTGAACGGCAACGCCGACGTCCCCATTTTCAAGATCGATTGCAACGATTGAAAAAGTTGAAGCGTATGGATCCGGTGTGGTGCGATTGGAAGTGGATACAAACCAGAACAAGAGGATAAAGACAACGAGGCCGCAGAAAACTTTGAGCGATTGCATGAATGTCTCCACAACGGGTTGGAAGTTATTTGCAGAAATGCGGGAACTTCATACCTGTTTTTTCAAACGTACCGCGAAGGCCCCATCCATTCCCTGACGGTGAGGGAACGTTTCAATGAATCCATCGCTGGACACTACTTCTTTTGTAACAAGATCGCCCGCCGGTTCGACGACGAATTCAGGATGATTTGACAGGAATGATTGCACAACGCCGGAATTCTCCTCCGGTTCGGTTGTGCAGGTGCTGTAAACAATAACACCGCCGGGCTTGACAAGTGTCGATGCATTATCCAGTATGGCCCGCTGAAGTATCACGAGTTCACGCAAATCTTCGGGTTCCCTCCTCCACTTTGCATCAGGCTTCTTCGCAAGAACGCCGAGTCCTGAGCAGGGTGCATCCACAAGAATCTTATCAGCAAGAGGCAGTTGAACCGAGGTCGCATCGGCAACGACAAAGTGGGCATTCGCAACGCC
>CAZOIM010000111.1:7634-12453 GCA_964579855.1 uncultured Ignavibacteriaceae bacterium
TTGTTGACCAGCCAGAGCGGATGTGATTCGACGACGGCAAGATGGCGGATCCGGTCTTCGTTGGGATCCGGATACCGGATGTTCTCAAGATTACGGATGATGTTGCGGAGCACTGCGTTTACGAGATCGCCCACTTTCTGACCGCGCAATCGTTTGATAAACTCGACTCCCTCGTTCACCGCAGCAGACTGAGGCACCTTGTCCAGAAAGAGGATTTGGTACAGCGCAACGCGCAGCGCATTCTTGATATTCGTTTCTGCCTTGGTAAAATTCCCGTGAAAGAACCCTGTCAACACCCAGTCCAATTTCATCTGCCAACGGACGACGCCGGTCACAATTTCGTTCATCAGCCCCTTGTCGAGCTCGTTCATGTCATCGGAACGGAGTTCGGCATCCAATAATTTGTCGAGGTATGCATCCGAACGGTCGATCCTGTTGAGAATCTTCACCGCTGTCCCACGTGGGCCCGCATACAAACGTTCCTGCGGCAGTGGGTCCGCTTTGGGCGTCTTCTGTTCCTCGTTGAATACAACTTCTTTCTCGTCCATGGTCCCTTAAACTCTTATGCCGGCATTCCGCGTTTGCGTCGGTCTTCACTCGTCATGGCAAAGACCGCTCTGAACAGTGCTTCTTCAACTTTTGTGAATTCCACGTCCCGACGCGCCATTACTTTTCGTGCAACCTCGATTGCGCGATCGACTCGATAGGTAGTCAACGTCCCTCCTGGAGCTCCCCACGAAAATGATGGGACATACTTTGGAGGGAATCCCGACGCCGCGATATTGCTGGAGACGCCGACGACTGTTCCCGTGTTGAACATCGAATTGATCGCGCTCTTGGAATGGTCGCCCATCGTCAACCCGACAAACTGGAGGCCCGAATCCATTTCCTCTGAACCTACGTGTACTTTCACGGTACTGTAATTGTTTTTCAGGTCGCTGTTATTGGTACCGGCGCCAAGGTTTACCCACGCTCCCAGGTACGAGTGGCCGAGGAATCCGGAATGTTGTTTGTTCGAATATCCTTGAATGATCGACCCTTCGATTTCCCCTCCGACCTTGCAAACAGGACCAATGCTCGTGTTTTCGTAGATCGTCGAGTTCGCTTTGACAATCGAGCCATCTCCGATGTACGCCGGACCGACAATCGTTGAAAATGGGAGGATTGTCACATTCTTGCCAACGTAAATCGGCCCTTTTTCAGCATCAAGAACTACCCCCGGTTTGATGACGGCAGAATCTGCGACGAATATGCCCTGTTTGCCGAGCATGTAAGATCCGGCGTATTTCCTGGGTTTGATTTTCCGCTTCTTGCCGAAGTTGGCCTGGAAATCCAGGACCAGTTCCCTGCCATTCAAATGAACTAAATCCCAGGGATAAGAAGCAATGTTCACATCCACCTGAACTTTGGGAAGGCCTTCGAATAACGATTGCAAGAGCACCTCACCGAGTGGTTGTTTGAGTTTTGCGAGACTCGCGCCGCTGAGATTGGCGGCAACCACTGTATCTCCGTGGATATAGACCGTGTCCTTCTTTGAGCCGAGAGGGATTTTCCTGGCAAGGTTCGATTCAGCAATGATTCGTCCATTGATGAAGAGGCAGTCGTGTGTCGGAATTTCATTGACGCGGAGCTTCGGATTGCGCTGACGCACAAAATCCTGAAGGTAAGGTCGGCAATGAAGCGTTACGGAAGCCTTGGGATAGGCCCGGATAATCTTGCCTCGCAACGAGTCGATGCCGCACCGCAGGCTATAGACAGGCCGGAAATAGACCAAGGGCAGCAGGCGTTCGACTTGTGCATCTTCGAAGATGCAAATGTGAGAAGCCATGACCTATTCCCTTCGCTGCATAAAATAAAAAAGCGGAATGCATTTGGGTAACACATTCCGCTCTTGATACATCATGTTCGTCTCAGGCGCTTGCAGCAGTCGCAGCACCTTCCTTGTTCTTCGCATATTTCCTGTTAAATTTCTCAACGCGACCAGCCGAATCGAGAAGTTTCTGCTTGCCCGTATAAAACGGATGGCAGTTTTGACAAATTTCAACGTGCAAGTCTCCCGTTGTTGACCGGGTTTCAAAGGTGTTGCCACACACGCACGTCACGCGTGCCTTTTTGTATACCGGATGAATTCCAGGTTTCATAACTCTCTTCTCCCGTTAAGCATTTCGCTTCGCGCGCCAAGCGCGACGAGCGTATCCAAAGAATTTAGACGGAAAAAAGGTACCGAATTTTGGCTTGACTTGCAAAGCATTTTTTGAGTAGATTGCCATTGATGAAGATTCGTCTGCTAGCTGTAACGGGTTTGATGCTTTTGCTGGAACAATGTTTTGCGCAGGATACCGGCACTTTTGCGTTTCTCCGCAATGATGTCAGCGCACGTGCAGCAGCGCTCAACGGAAGCTTCGTCTCGATGACTTCGGATCCAAACGTCCTATTCTACAATCCGGCCTCCCTGGTAACGATCTCAACCCCAAAAGTCTCACTCGGATACCTCAAGAACCTGCTGGATGTGAATTCCGGCAGCCTTGCCTTCGCTCAGAATATGGAAGGTATCGGCAACATCGGTGTGGGAATCACCTACGTTGATTATGGCTCGTTCACAAGAACGGACCAATCAAATAATGATCTTGGATCGTTCAGCGCTTCGGAGCTTGCACTCGTCGCAGGGTATGGCATGATGTTGGATGAACAATCGTCCGTTGGCGGCAACGTTAAATTTATCCATTCTTCCATTGCGGAGTTCAGTTCGACCGCACTTGCGGTCGATCTCGGCTACCTCTACCAAATACCTTCACAGAACATCACCATCGGTGGCAGCATTCTCAACCTCGGGAGACAATTGAGCGAGTACGGCTCAACAAGAGAACCGCTGCCTCTTGATATCGTTGTCGGTATTACCAAGCGGCCCGAACATCTCCCGGTCTTGCTGAATTTGAATTTCCACAAGCTTAATGAACAACGGAACAAAGCGCTGGACAGGCTGAGTTCGTTTACGTTTGGCGCAGAATTCCTTATGAGCGAATCTGTGCGGCTAAGAGTGGGTTACAACAACGAGCAGCACCGCGATTTGAAGTTGGGGACGACCTCCGGACTCGCAGGTTTCTCACTGGGGGCGGGCTTCATTCTTCACGAATATGTGATCGACTACTCCTTCAACTCCTACGGTAAAATTGGCGGATTGAACCGGCTATCGCTGGGAATGAATTTTTAACACAATCCGTTCTTACCGGACGAGCCCTTCCAGCAGTCTCTCGCTGAAGTAATACAGCACAATCCCTGCAAAGACCACAAGCGGAGGAATCCTGTCCTTGGATTTGTTGATCTCAGGGATCAAATCGCTTGCTCCAACGTAGACAATCGTGCCTGCCGAAAACGCCAATGCCATACCGGTCAAATGTGCGCTGACGGTGGAAAATGTCAGTGCCGCCACGACCCCTAATAACGTGGAAGCGCCGATGCCAAAAATTGCATACAGGACTTTCCTTCGCGCAAACGTGGCGCTCATCATGATCGATGCAATCGTCAACCCTTCCGGAATCTTGTGAAGAAGCACAGCGATAAATATAAGCAGGCCCAGCAGAAAATTGAATTGCATGCCGATCGAAATGGAAAAGCCATCGAAGAAGGCGTGAATAAATAGTCCCGTCACTGCCGAAAGACTCGCCACCCTTGAGACCATGACGTGCGTGTGAGTCTCTTCCCCAAAGTGCAAATGTCCCACAACCGTGTGTTCAAAGAAATGAAGGACCGAAAACCCGATGAGCATATAGATCGCGGCGGATTGACCCAAAGTTTGATAACTCGCAGGAATGAGGTTCAAGAAGACGAGCGCAAGGATAAATCCAGCGCCGAGAGCAAGAAGAATTTCCTGGGTCCGCTGCTTCCAGCGTCTTCGATACACGAGAAGAACGCCGCCCAGGATTTCAGCCAGCGAGACGACGAGTCCAAAAAGAAGAATCTTCGCGATCATCAATTCCGCCTGTATGGTTGTTTGAGGTATTGTTCGGCATCCCGCCGTGAGTTTTCGAACTCCTTCATGTCGAGAACCTTCTGGTATTGATCAATTGCCCCGGAGCGATTATTTTGCGTGTCATAAATCATTCCTATCATGAGATTTGTCAGGGACATGAACCCCGATGCCACATCCTTATCGACAATCCGTGACAGTGAATCGCACTTGTACAAATACTGGAGAGACGGGCCCATTTTCCCAGTCAGGAAATCGTATTTCCCCAGATAGTAAAAAGCTTCCCTCCCGTCATAATCGTCGTATCCCATCTGTTTCCTTTTGTAACGCTTCTCAATTTCGAGGAACACATCATTCGCTTCCCCGAGACGTCCAACGCTGACGTAACACCTCCCCACGTAGCGATGGAATACAGGATTCTCGGGATATTTTTTGTTCAGTTCAATGGCGATCGCCATCGCTTTTGGAAAGTCTTTCTCATACATGAAGTAATTCTGCATAAGAAAGTAGTTGGCTTCTACACGCGCATACCTGGCATTTTTCGCGGCCTCCTCCAATTGTCGGATACCTTTTTTCCTGTCGCCACCCGGGAAGAAAACCATGAACGGCTTCACGAAGGGATATTGGTCTGGAATAACGTCTGCGTAATAGTTGTAGATGCCGATGCCAAGAAGAACGTCATTGTTTTTCGGGTCGAGTTTGAACGCCTTTTGAACGATCGGGAGAGCAACCAGACCGTCATTCGCCGCACCGACCCATTTGCTCCTGTTTGCACGCAACCTGCCCCGGAAACCGACAGCGCCGCCCTTGAAAAAGAGTGCCGTCACATCTTCAGGATTCTTGTCGAGACGG
>CAZOIM010000112.1:0-12377 GCA_964579855.1 uncultured Ignavibacteriaceae bacterium
GTCATTGCGGCAAAGATAACTATCTTCATTAGCCACTCATCCTCCAAACTGTTTATAAGCTTGTTCAAGTCCGTTTCTGTCAATTAGGGATGGAGTTGCTTGGGCAATTGAACAAACTTGATTTCTTCGCACGGGTTGTTGGCAATAATGTCCCATCGTATCAGGCAATTAAGAAACGCTTTGATACTGCGGAGTTCAACATTGACGCTTGGAGCAGAAACCTTTTTTGAACGATCGATCTTATAGAAATCCATCTCTCGTGTGGTAATTTCATCGATAGCTGCTTTACCAAAGTGTTCGCGAAGGCGCTTAAGGACTGAAACGTAGATGGAGAAAGTTTTTGGTGAGAGGTTTGCTCTGACGTAGTCGAGAAAATCAGCAATGCATTTTGAAAGAAGGGGAGGAGTGTTGGGCTCAATAACGGATTTGATATCCGTGCTTGCCTTGAGAAAGGCAGCGTAGGCTCGAGTCCTAGTTCGAGTCTCCGTGGACCGCCAGAGGCTTTTTTTTCTAGCAATGTCGACGATGTAGGAAGCACCGGACTTGTCTTGGACCAGGGTAGGCATTGTACTCACCTTATGTAAAGGAGAGAACAAAGGATTTGTTTTGAGGTTTGAAAAGAGGTGGAGAGAAATTCCGTCAAAACGAAAAGAAAACGCAGAAAATTTTTCGATTTGGCAAGGGTGACAGTCAGACGCTCCAACCAAGTTGCGGGCTGACGAATTTTGTCAGACCGAAATCCAGCCGCTGTTTGCGGGACTGCTTGCCGCGACGCTCTTTGTTGGGGAGATACGACCCCAAAATGCCATCTCTGCATCAAAACACCGTAAAAATCTACGCAACGATGTAGCTCTTTGCAAGAATAATGTCGGTGACGTGGGGATTTCATTTGAACAAAGAGTTGTTTCCAGATCCTGTTGAACGGGACTCTCCATGATATATCTTGGCGCCAACCCTTCCCTGCATGTATCTGAACTTTAGTCGAGATGAAAGGCCGTCATGCAGATACGTACGGATCGAATCGAAAACTGCAATGAAGTCTAAAGTGTTGTGAAACTAAACAATCCTGCGTGGAAAAGAACAGCCGCCTGACGTTACTTCGAATCACGATTCACATGAGATTGTTGATTGAATCGTTTCAATCTCTTAGATCTATCACGCGTCGATCGCCTTCAGATCTTGTGATGACGGACAACTTTGGGTGCTCTTCATCATTCTGTAACGCGGAAACTCTTGACATTACGTCCTTGCAATGATACCTTTTCCACGTTGACAAGGGGAAGACGTTTTTTTGGAATTGTTCGATTATCGTTTCGATGACGTACTGCTGTTTCCTACTCTTCCTCCATCTCACCAACGTTACTTACTCTTTTGTGAATATTGTGATGCCGGTAAAGAACTACAGAAGTAAGTAGTTGCTGGAACTGCGCGGAAGTTTTACTTTCAATTGTTGTCGGAGTGAAACGCGGAGAACGTGAGTTCTGATTTCGGAACCTACCGCGCGTGGATGGATGTTGTGATTTGTGGGCCGCACGAGCTGTCAGAAAGCTTCCGTTCTTTGGCTACGGAAGCATGAAGGGTCCTCTTCCCGTTGAAATCGGTAACACCCTAAAATCGTAAAATACTGTCTCTAACAATAACTTTCCTAAAGGGAGAGATCCATGCGTACTCTTGTTTCCGTTTTGTTGTTTGTATTCGCTGCATCAATCACCTCCGCGCAGACAAACGTATCCGGTCCGATTAACAAAGACAGTACTTGGTCGATCGGAGGGAGTCCGTACAAGGTTATCACTTCGTTTCATGTGAACGCAGGCTTCACACTGAAAGTGGATTCTGGTGTAAGGGTACAACTTCAAACAGGATCGGTCATATATGTTGAAGGGTTTTTCCATGCCCGGCTGGCGACGTTCACATCCAGCAGAGACACTGCCGGGGGTACCCCGGTAAAGGGGGACTGGGGTGGTATTTACATGAACAACGCCCCATCAACACTGGTGCTTGATACTTGCACAATAAAGTTTGGAGGCGGTAGCGGTGTCCCTCTGGTGTATTCGCCTGGCACGAGTTACCTCACGTCTGCCTCGCTGACCAATTGCAGCTTTCTCAATTCCAACTATTGGGGCGTTTATCTCAACGCTTCCGCCGCATTGACTCTTACAAATTGCACCGTTTCGAATTCCAATGCGTCGGGCGTTTATCTTGCTGCCCCAACAATGACGGTGAACGGTGGCGCGGTATCGAACTCGAACGGACTGGGTGTTCAGCTCAACAGCGGCACCAATGCCACGATCGCGAATGTCGTTATATCGAGTTCGACAAACGGCCAGGGGGTATGGATCAGTTCAACGAATTCATCGGTACTCAGTTGCACCGTTTCGGGATCAAACTCGCACGGTGTACAGATTAATGCAGGTACGAACTCGATCATAAAGAACACATCGGTTTCAACGTCCAATGGGATTGGCATTTACGATGCCGCGGGAACTGCCTTTATCGATTCCTGTACAATCACGGGATCGACCAGTCACGGCATGCAGTTGTCCGGCAATGATTCTGTCTATTTTTGTACGGTCACAAATTCCGGGAACGATGGAATCTATGTGCCTTCCGGATCTCTCCAGTTGATCAACTCATCAGTGACAACTTCCACCAACCAGGGTATCTATTTTGAGCAAAACACGGGACTCACACTGACCAATTCGACAGTATCCGGATCGCAATGGCCCCTCTTTTCGAATGGACAAGTTGCCATGGTGTTCAACGCGCCCTACACACTTACTGGCAATGTGCATAACGGCGTATACATGAACTACGGCCAAACCAACGCCAACCTCTTCCTCGATACGTTGTCGATTCCGTATGTGTTTCCGTATGACTTCACTGTCAACACGGGCAACACCATGACCATCGCTTCAACCGATGTGCTAAAATTTGGCGGCGTACATCTTTTTGTCAACGGCACGCTGAAAGCTAATGCAAGCCCGGGACAAAGCATCTTTTTCACATCGTACAACGATGACAATCTTCCTCTTCCGAACAGTGATACCAACGCGAATGGCAGTGCCACAGCACCGCACCAGAGCGATTGGTATGGCGTGGTCTTCAACGACCTAAGTATCGATACCGCGTGCGTCATGCGACGATGCACGGTTTCCTTTGCGGGAGCGGGAAATACTGGTGCCATTACCATGTATAACGCTAGCCCCACGATCGATAGCTGCAACATGGCGAACAATTGGTATGGCGCCATGATGCAGTATGTCTCCAATCCTGTGTTCACGAACAACACCATCGGCTCAAGCCAGCTCGTTCCTATCGCGATGGCGTTCACGGCGAATCCGGTATTTAGCAACAATGTGTTCTCCAATTCGGACAACACCTACGATGCTTTGGGCCTTCTCGGCGGGACTCTGGCAGCCAATGCGGTGTTGCCAATTCGTTCAGTTCTGCGCAACAACACGAAGTCGGCACTTGGAAACCTCGGCATAGACACTATCTCGAACGTAACGTATTTGATGCTTGACCAGGTCACCATTCCTCTAGGAATGACGTTAACGATTAACAAAGGCGTGGTGATCAAAAGCTATTTGTATTACGATCGCATCAACGTTCAGGGCAAACTCATAGCGAATGCAACACCGGACAGCATGATTGTGCTGACATCGGCAAGCGATGACAATTTTGGACACCCGAACGACACAAACAAGAATGGGAATGCAACCCAACCTGCTCGGGGGGACTGGAGCGGTATCACTTTTGAATCGGGGAGCGACAGCAATTCTGTTCTGAACAACTGCTCGATTCACTACGGCGCTCTCTATTATTACACGTACTACTTCAATGGGACCTATTTGCCCGGCGGCGAGATAACGACGGTCAATAACGCCAATCCGACAATTTCCAATTGCATTATTGATCAGGGATCATATGGCATACTGGCATATGGGAGTTCGAAGCCCATCATCACCGGCACCAAAATTATTAACGCACAGTATACGCCGATAGCGATGTCGGTCAATGCAGATCCGTTCTTCTCAGCCGATACGTTTATCAATCCCGGGTCGATAGCACTTGGGATTATCGGAGAGCAACTATCGGCAAGCGGCACCATCAAGCAGCGAACAGTCAGCGGTTATACCAATATCACCTATCAACTTCTCGCTGACCTCACCATTAACTCGCTGACGAATGTGACGGTCAACGCCGGTGTGGTGATTAAATCTTCCGGCCCCGGAATCTATGTGAACGGAGGACTTAGAATAAAAGGTACCATCGCCGGAGGGAACGTTATTTTCACTTCTCTCAAGGATGACAACTTCGGCAATCCGGGAGATACAAACAGAGACGGGAATTCATCAAGTCCGGCAGCCGGAGATTGGAGTACCATCCGCTTTCAGTCAACCAGCGACGATGTCTTCTCCCTGATCGACAGTTGCCAGATCAACTATGGAGGAAACAGTTCGTGGGGAGGGGTCACCTATACTGACGCGGGAAGTACTATTTCGAATTCCACGATATTCAAGTCCGCTGCGTACGGCATTCGTTGCGAGAATAGTTCGACTCCGACGGTGACAAATGTCACGTTGAACGGATGCGGTGCCGACCCCATAGCAATGTCCCTGCAATCGAATCCGACGCTAACACTCATTACGTTTTCTGCTAACCACAGCAGGGGAATCCGAATTCTTGACAACACTCTTTCTTCGAACGCGACGCTTGCACAACGCAGTGTTGCCGGCATCGCTAACATCGCCTACATCATTGACAATTTGACAATCAACGCGGGGGCGATCTTTACGATTGCTCCTGGTGTCGTCATTAAGTTCACGAACTACTACAATGGCTTTATCGTCAATGGTGGACTTGTTGCCAACGGAACGGTGGATCAGAAAATAATCTTTACATCGTTACCCGACGACTCAAATGGTGGAGATACGAACAACGACGGCAATGGGAGCTCTCCAAGCAAAGGCAACTGGGGAGTGATTGATTTCAATGCCTCTAGCGCCGATACTGTCAATTCGTTGACGTGGTGCGAGTTCCGTTATGGTGGCGGCAACAACTACAGCAATGAATATGGGGTGGTGCGGGCTTACAGCACGACGTTTGTGATGAACAATTGCGTGTTCTCGCAATCATACAACTCAGGCATTGGCGTGTTTGGAAGCGGTCACCCAACGATCAGCAACACGCAGATTAACAATATGGGCCTGACACCTGTTACGATCAGCCTGTTCTCCAATCCATCATTCACAAACATCAGCGCATTGAATGTCGGATATATGGCCATCGGCGTCAAACCGGAGACCTACTCTGTCACTTCTGTCGTGCCGGTCAGAAATCTGGCCGGTTATGCGAACATTACCTACCTGCTGTATGGCACCAACACCATCAACGCCGGCACGACGATTACTATCCCTGCGGGAGTAGTGTTTAAAGATGGAGACTGGGTGGTGAACGGAGCATTAGTCACCAATGGTACGCCTGGCCAAAATGTGGTCTTTACCGATTCACGAGATGATAATTATGGAAATCCCGGCGATACCAACCTGGATGGGTCGTCAACGCAGCCAACCATTTCTGGTATATCCCGCATTGCGTTCAACGACGTGAGCATCGATTCCATAAGCTTACTACAAAACACCGTATTCCGGTATACAGATGGTGGCGTGTATTTGGCTCAAGCTTCGCCGAAAATCCTGGATTGCACATTTTCGAGAGACAATTGGGGTGTCTATTTAACTGGCGTGTCAAATCCAGCCATTGATAGCTGTGTATTCAGAAATCTTACGTACGCGCCAATGCGTATTTCACTCGTCTCATATCCTGTTTCAACAAATGGAGACTCAATTGTCGGAACTACTTTTAAGGCGATTGGAGTACTGGAAGGTGAGACCCTGGTTCAGGACGTGACACTGACAAAAAAGAACTTTGCGGGTATCAACAATATCCCGTATCTATTCGGCAACTATACAGTTCAGAACAACTCGATCCTGACCATTAAACCTGGGGTAGTGATAAAGTTCTTCCCTCTGACCGGCATGACAATTAACAAAGGATTGGTAGCAGTGGGGAATTCACAAGCCGACAGCGCAATTGTCTTTACGGACTTGAGGGATGATTTCTATGGCAACGACACGAACTCTGACAGCTCATACACATCTCCTTCGTCATATTCCGGTGCGCCGTTCTATTGGTACCCGGGGTGGAACGGAATCACCTTTACGAGTCAGTCGTTGGCACCTAATTGCACGTTAAGCCACGTGATCATCCGATATGCAGGACTGTACAATACAAATTATGCTGCTATCACGGTGAATACAGCTAGTCCAACGATCACCTATTCATCCTTCAACAATAACTACAACGCGATTATCGCAAACGGTGCTTCCAATCCTGTCGTCAACTACTGCGATATCGCGCAAAATACAAATTGGGGAATAAACAACGTCAACCAGGCATTCACCATCAACGCTCAAAACAACTGGTGGGGGAGCAATTCTGGACCAACCATATCGACCAATCCGGGTGGCACCGGACAAAAGGTGTCGACGTTCGTAAACTACCAGCCGTATCTGAACACCGGTGCCATAAATCCGCTGACTGGAGACGTGAGTCTGAACGGCGTCATTCAGGCGTTTGACGCCTCACTGATACTGAAATGGAAAGTCGACAACATTCTCAACCCATTGACCGCCACTCAATTGCAGGTGGCTGATGTCTCTGGCGATGGAACTGTGAGTTCTCTCGATGCATCGTATATCCTTCAGTACGTTGTGGGATTAATGGGAACATTCCCGGCCGATTCCGGCGGGACAGCAGCACCGTCAATGCAACAACTCATGAAATCGACATCGCTTGCAATGGCTTCATTTTCAGGTGGTTCTGTTGAGCGAGGCAAGGAAGTGACGGTAACGCTTTCCGTAGCGGGCCTCAAGAGTCTCCGTGGAGCAGACATCGTGTTGACCTACAATAAGAACCTCTTGACGCCGGTATCAGTGACTCCTGCTGGTTCGGTTGCGGGATTGAATGCGGAAAGCAGCATGAAAGACGGCGTCATCCGTGTCTCACTGGCATCGGCCAGCGCTCTCGATGTTGACGGACCATTCATGCAGATCAAGTTCGAGGCGGCGGACGATATTTCGGGGAATGTCGATTCTCGCATTGCGTTTTCACAATTCACCGTCAATGAAAAAGACATGAAGAGTCTGACCTCTGACGGCGTCATAAACATCAAGGGCAAACCGACCAGCTATGGTTTGAATCAGAACTACCCGAATCCGTTCAACCCGTCAACCACAATAAGCTACCAGGTTCCGGATGATGGCCAACACGTAAAGATTTCGGTGTACAGCATCACCGGACAGCTCGTGCGGACGCTCGTTGATAATGATCAAAGGGCAGGAGAGTACAGCATCGTGTGGGACGGAAGAAGCGACAACGGGCAGCAGGTTAGCACGGGTATGTATTTCTTCCGTATGATGGCCAACAAGTTCGTCAGTGTCAAAAAGATGTTGCTCGTGAAATAAGCTCCGAACAGAACGTGCGGAGTTCTCACAACAACATTCTCTCGATACTGAAAGGGATTCACTATGAAATGTAAATTGGTCATCCGCGCTGTTACCATTGCGGGGCTGCTCGGGGTTCTGGCAGCCTCCATGGTGGCGGGTACACCTGTTCGACTGACGTTTCGCGATACGACGATCGCGAGCGGAACTGCCTTGAGCTATCCCATCTATGTGGATAGTTCGCTCTCAGGGTACACGGTAACGTCGTATCAAATTCAGTTCACGTATAATTCAACGTACTTCAAGTTTGTCGGAGCGACCAGCGCTGGCACAATTGCGTCTGCGTGGGGGACGCCATCGGCGAACGAAATAAGTCCGGGAACAGTCAATCTTGCTTCGGCGGGCTCTGACACCCTTGTCGGCAAGGGCAAATTGGTGATCCTGAACTTCACGTCGAATTTGTACACCAGTTTCAATCGGTTCGGAAATTTCACATTCCAGGCTGGTGCCAGCACGGTCTTCAACCAGGGCTTTCCGACTGTCGACTTCCGTACAGGAACTGTCACCCTGACGCCGGGACCTTCGATTACTATTACCCCGAACACTTCGTTGCTGACGATGGGGGATGTGGTACATTTTGGTGCCTCTGGTGGACACGTGCCGTACACCTGGTCTTCGACTACTCCATCCGTCGCCACAATCGATAACTCGGGTAATCTCACCGGTTTGAGCGCGGGTTTTACGAAAGTCGTTGCGGTCGATTTGAATGGCTATGTGGATACTTCGGGCAATGTCGAAGTACGTGCGTTTAAACTGAGCTTGAGAGACACAAGCTGCTATCAAGGTCAGACGATTGATATCCCTGTGTACTGTACGAACCTGACGGGGCTGGGAATAATTTCCGGCCAATTTCAGGTAACGTACGATCAGAATCGGTGGACCGCGCTGTCAACAAAAGAGACTGGAGGAATGTTGGCGCCATACGGCCCATCAACGTTCACCGCGAGTAACGGAATATTCTCAATTTCATTTGGTGGCTCAACGCCGTTGTCAGGCTCGGGAATACTTCTTTACGTCCGGATGAAAGCCAGCACGCAAAGCTACGGAGGGACTACCACCGGATTTCAAAATGCAATGTTCAATGAAACTCTGACCGCAAATGTTGGGACGGCAAACTGGACAGTTCAGGCACTTGCTGTATTATCGGTAACTCCAACGGGATCACATACTCTAGTGGTGGGGGATTCTCTGCAGTACTCGGCCTCGGGAGGTGTGCCACCATACACCTGGTCTGTGGGAGGGACTGGATCAGCGACGATTTCATTGACGGGAATGTTCAAACCCAATGGGAGTGGCACTGACACTGTCAAAGTGAAGGACTCGCTTGGTGGAGCCGGCATAAGCGGCCCAATTTCAATCTATGATTTTCGCATCAGCATTCCCGATACCAGTCTAGCCCCAATTTCTTCGGCTGAGATTCCGATTGTTGTCACCGCCAATAGCCTGGGAATACAATCGTACGATCTGCTGATGACGTACACGACGGGCACTTTTGTTCAAGCGGACAGTGTGGATCTGGGTGGTACGTTGAGCAGCGGCATGCTGACGGCACAGTCTTTTCACGGCGATACTATAGCCATCTCAGCCGCAGGTGTGAACAAGTTTTTCAGCGCCGGGACGCTTTTGAAAGTCAGGTTTGCTATTCCCAATTCGACCCCGCGTCCGACAACCATTTACATAACGTTGGTCAGCGCACGGTTCAATGAAGGAGTTCCTCTCGCTCTTGCGAAGAATGGGAGTTTCCAGATTTTGAACGGTCCCTTCTTTGGCATTAGCCCCGGCACCGCGAACCTCCATGCGGTTGTCGGCCAGAAGGATAGCACGAAGTTCACCGTGTATAATACGGGGACTGCCGGACTTACTTCCACAATATCCGTTGTCGGTTCGACGGCGTTTACGGTTTCGACTTCCAACATCAACGTGCCTTCCGGGGACAGTGCAAAAGTTACCGTCTACTTTCAACCCGTGACGGCAGGACCGGCGAATGCCACGGTTCATTTTGTTACGAATGACGCCAATCATAACCCGGTCAACGTACCAGTAACGGGAGTCACTCCATATCCCATTTTGGCTTTTAGCGCATCGGCAGTCAGCTTTGGGACCGTCAAAACAGGGCAATTCAAGGATACTACAATAACGATTTCGAATACCGGAACCGACACCCTGAAGATCACATCTATT
Organism: uncultured Ignavibacteriaceae bacterium; assembly: GCA_964579855.1. Lineage (GTDB taxonomy): Bacteria > Bacteroidota > Ignavibacteria > UBA10030 > UBA10030 > JADGQA01. Next base: position 9,750 of record CAZOIM010000112.1, read on the forward strand.
GTCGGGACTCTGGCAGCGTTCTCTGCTCGTCCCACGAGCGCGAGCATTGCCCCGGGGCATAACATTGTTGACACACTCCGATTTACACCTTCAGCAGGTGGAAGTGTTTCCGGAAGAATATCGGTCACCAGTAATTCTCTGACAAGTCCCGACACATTGGGAGTTAATGGTACGGGCAGTACGTTGCATCCAATATTGACGCTCAGCAAATCCAGCATCATTTTTGGAAATGTCAAGGTTGGATCGTTCAAGGATACAGTGATCACGATATCAAATGTTGGTACGGACACATTGAAGATATCGGGTATTTCAACGAGCAATGGCGTGTTCACTGCTCGCCCGACGACTCGAACGGTTTCCCCTGGACAATCGTTCTCAGATACTCTGAGATTCACTCCTGCGTCGACAGGAGGCTATTCAGGAAGGGTGTTTGTTGCGAGCAATGCCCCGTCAAGCCCGGACACGGTCACCGTTTCCGGAACCGGTGTGACTCCCACTGATGTTTCCGATCCATCAATTGTTCCGGATGCATACACGTTGGAGCAAAACTTCCCGAACCCATTTAACCCGTCAACCATGATTCGCTTTGGTCTCCACTCACGCAGCACGGTTCGACTTGTCGTCTATAACATACTCGGGCAGATGGTTGAAGAATTGCTGAATGGTGAAGAGGGGGAAGGGTTCCATTCTGTAACGTGGAATCCATCGGTTCCGAGTGGAGCCTACTTTTATAGGATCGAGGTAACCTCGATTGACGATCCGTCAAATCACTTTACGCAAATCAGGAAAATGATTCTCATGAAGTAAACTCTTGCGCAGGCAATACACAACGTGTTATCAATGGACCTTAAAGCTCCGTGGTTCCTCCACGGAGCTTTTTTTATTAGTAATTCAGTAGTTTAGCAATGCGTAGAGATCAGGCTCGCCTTGACTTCTTCGCAATAAATTGCTTTAATATATGCAGTCATTCTTGTGTTTTGCCCAGATTTTAAGGGTTACTCGGCAAAACAGTGTTCTTTGGATATTCATTTTGTTCAAGTTCTTCGGGGAAGGTGAGACTCCTTACCGGTAGTGATCCCGCTTCAATGTGGGACAAGCCTACGACTCCACCAGAAATGGCGGACTGAATCCGTGAAATTCGGATGCCGACGGTACAGTCCGGATGAAAGAAGAACATTTGCAGTGCTGTGCTCTACCCCGAAGTGTGCCTTCGGGGTTTTTTCGTTTAAAGAAGGTGATTTGGAATGTCCTGGCGTCTTGCAGATAATTCTATGAGGTCGTGCGATTGAAGCGAACTGATGACTCCAAATTCATGAGAATTGCTCTTTCGCTTGCGAAAAAAGGGGGGGGGAAAGTCTGGCCGAACCCAAGAGTTGGATGCGTCATAGTGAACGAAGGAAGAATTGTTGGACGCGGTTATCATCAATATTTTGGCGGTCCGCATGCCGAAGTAAACGCGCTTGAGCAGGCAGGGGACAAGACGTTCGGCGCGACAATGTATGTCACGCTGGAACCGTGCAATCATTTTGGAAAAACACCCCCTTGCTCGGAAGCAATTATCAATGCAGGTATCAAACGCATCGTAATCGCAACATTGGATCCGGACAAGAAAATGCGGGGCAAGGGACTGCGCAGGCTAAGGGAGAATTCCATTAAAATCAGCCATGGCCTTTTGAAAGGGCAAGCACATACGATCAATCTTGCCTATATGAAATCACGGAAAGGCAACTCGACGAAGGTCGTCGTAAAGGCAGCGATGTCCGCCGACGGCAAGATCGCAACGAGGACAGGTGACTCAAAATGGATATCATCATCACAATCCAGAATAATAGTGCACAAACTGAGAAGTGGCATGGATGCCATCATCGTCGGCTCAAATACGGTACTTCGCGATGATCCCCTTCTCACAAGCCACGGAGCAGGGCGAAATCCCGTGAGAGTGATTTTGGATTCAAGACTGAAGTCGCCCATTGTGAGCAGAGTGTTCGATAAGAAAGCTCCAACAATCGTCTTTTTTTCGAATTCCACGAACCGGAAAAAGCTGAATGCGCTTCGAAGGAAGGACATCTTGACAGTCCAAATGTCGAGTCGAAACAATCGAATGAATTTCGGCAAAGTGATTAGCAAGTTGAGACAGTTCTCTCTTTCCCGCGTTCTGATTGAAGGAGGCGGAGAAACCATTGCTTCGGCAATAGAGTCAGGGAAGGTCACTGACTTAGTGCTATTCATATCCCCGAAAATCATTGGAGGTCGGAATGCAAAGACTCCTGTGGAGGGTCTGGGTATTGCGCACGTCAGAGATTGCATTGTGCTCCATGTTCCCAAGATGAAGCGCATTGGACCGGATTTCATGCTTACAGCAAAGTTAAAGGCGAGTAATCCAACCACGGGAGCCGTGTAAATGTTTACGGGCATCATCGAAGACGTTGGAAAAGTTGACAAATACAGCGCGTCCGGGATCTCTTTGCTGACGGCTCTTGATGATATCCATCAGGGGGACAGTGTCTCTGTCAACGGTGTATGTCTGACCGTGGCAAGTCTGTCCGATAAGCATGGGAAATTGTCGTTGGATTTTGATTGCAGTCCGGAAACGAAGACGCGCACAAATATTAATGATCTCAAATCGGG
>CAZOIM010000113.1:0-12372 GCA_964579855.1 uncultured Ignavibacteriaceae bacterium
ATACTTCTTAAGCACTGTGTCTCCCATGATTTACCATCCCATCGCCCTTCTATCAGCGCAAATCCATGAAAAAGAACCTGTTACCAGTATCCGCCCTCGTGATGTGCTTCATCACGGTCTCACAATCAAGACAAAACGATACTCTTGTGTTTCGTTATCCCTCCGAAGTTGTCATCACTTCCCCCAGGATTTCAATGCCATTGAAAGAAATCCCATTCTCGGCCAGTGTTGTCACATCGGATATCATTGAAAGTCTTCCCCGGTCAATCGCCATTGATGAACCACTCAAACTCGTTCCCGGAATCAAAGTGGACAATCAGGCGAACGGAAGCAGGATCCATATGTCAATCCGGGGACAGGGAATCCTCTCCGAGCGCGGGATCCGGGGGATCAGAATCCTCCTTGATGAAATACCAATCAACGATCCAACAGGATTCGCTCCGGACGTATTCGACATCGACTACAATACGATTGAAAGGATGGAAGTCTTGCGTGGTCCGGCTGCCTCGCTCTATGGTGGGAGCGCCTCCGGTGGCGTCGTCAACGTGGTGACTCAGAATGGGGGAAATCGTCCTTTGTTTGCAGAAGCGTCCACTTCGTTTGGATCAAACAACTTCTGGAAAGGGTTTGGGCAGTTCGGTGGGAACGCTTTCGATGCGAACTACCGGGTTTCATTTTCGCGGACAGGGGGAGATGGCTTCCGCGATCACACGCATTTTTGGGGGAACAACGTCTACGGGAAAGTCACGTACACGCCAACCGACTATCTTCAGATAACACCATTGTTTTCGTGGACTGATTTCTACCACGAAAACCCCGAAGGGGTTACGCTTGACCAATACAGACAGAACATCAGGATGGCGAATCCGGATGCGATTCCGTTCAACGAATATCTCCAAACCAACCGCACCACGGTTGGGCTTGCCGGCTTTATCAAGTTGAGCTCGCACAATGAGATCCAATTCAATGGTTACGCCAAAGGAACGCTATTCACGGAGGCAAACAACCACACCTTCAACCACAGAACGATCAGTTCGCCCGGGGGGTCATTCCAATACAACCATAAGTTTGGCGATGAGGATCAGTTGTTGCGGAACAGAATTAGCATCGGGACGGATGTGCAGTGGCAACAAATAGAAGAACACCGGACAGACAATCTACATTCAGTAGAGGGAGATACAATTCGATCAAAGGAGGAAATCGTGCAGAACGGGGTTGGAGTCTTCGTGGCAGACAGAATAGAGATTGGAACCAAATGGGGAATGATGGCTTGTTTTCGCTTTGATGGTATGCAGAATCAGCTTAAGGACCAACTGAGGGATCCGTTTGACCTTTCCGGGAACGCCGATTTTTCGAAAACCACTGCAAGATTCGGAGTGGACTATTTGCTGATGCCCGAACTATCCGTCTTTGCCGATTGGGGAATGGGCTTTCTACCGCCTGCAACCGAGGAACTTGCCCAGAATCCAGACCATTTCGGCGGATTCAATACTCACCTGACTTACGCGACTTCCCGCGGATTCGAACTTGGGTCCAGGGGTTTTGTAGGAAATCTCGCAACGTATGAGATTACGGTCTTTTCCATGACAACAGAGAATGACTTCGACCGATACAGGATTACGGACCCGATCCGAAATCAGGAAACGTTTTACCGGAACATAGGATCGAGCAGAAGATTCGGAACGGAGTTTTACGGAAGCTACAGCCCGATGAAGCCTCTGCGATTTCAGGTCGCCTATACCTTTGCGAATTACATCTATACCAATGCAAATCCAATTCGCGTCATGATGGACGATACAACCGTCGTAAAATCTATCCTCGATGGAAACCAACTTCCGAATTCACCTCAACATCAGTTCTCCGTGGACGTTGATTACACGCTCTTGCCTGGATTGACGGTTGGAGTAAGCGCAGAAGGTCTAAGCAAATGGTATATCGACGGAGCCAATGTGGAGTCCGAAGCAGCAAACGGATACACACTTCTGCACGCCCGTGTCCGATATAGCTTCAGTCTCGGTGGTCTTCAGAGCGAACTGAGTGTTGCGTTGAGGAATCTGACGGACAAAGAATTCATCGCCTTCACCGAACCGGATCCTGGCGGCAATGCATATCAGGCTGGTGCTCGGAGGGAAGTGTTTGCTGCATTGAGAGTTCGCCTCTAGCAGAAGAGAATTGTCAATATCACATTTAAAGCGAATTCTAGGTTTTTCCTTGATTTGCAAACTGTGTCTAAATTCGATAGATTCAGTGTGCCCACATTTCTTCCAGTAACATTCAAGTAGAAAAGTGAAAGAAAAGAGTTCCGTTCGAAAAACCGTGGCCAAAACGGTCCATGACGCGAATCTGACCCAAGCCATCCTGGAGAGTCTTTCAGCGGTCATTTACGTACTGGATGTTCACGGCCGGTTCGTCATGGTGAATCAGGCCGCCGCGAGATTCTTTGAGAAATCAACCACCGACCTTGTCGGATCCAATGCTGCCAATCTCAAGAAGCCGGATTCCGTGCAAAAACTGATGGAACAGGATAGTCATGTTCTCAATGCCGCCAATTCTCTGGAATTTACGGTTGTGCTGAGAACCAATGGGAACGAACGTACATTTTCAGTGGCGAAATCTCCCTACCGTGACTCTCGCGGAAAACTGGCAGGTCTTGTCAGTATTTCACGCGAGATCGAACCTCCGGGGAACTCGGACGAATCGATGCGGCAAAGCGAAGAAAGGATTCGAAAGCTTGCAGAATCGAGTCTTGAGGGAATTGTCATCCACGATCAGGGAATCATCCTTGAGATCAATGAAGTTCTGGCGAATATGTTCGGGTATAAATTGAAGGAGCTAATCGGCAGGAATGCACTGGATCTGGCAGCACCGGAATTCAAAGAGCTCTTTCTCAAGAATATCGGCTCTGGATTTGAAAAACCATATCAGGGGGCGGGGATACGGAAAGACGGTACGAGAATCCACCTTGAGGTGCTGGGGAAGAATATCAGTTACAGAGGACGCCCTGCTCGGGCGGTAGCTTTGCGGGATGTCTCTGAACGAGCGCGTGCGGAGGAAGCATTGGAGGCTCAGCGTCTCTTCCTCAGAAAGATTATAGATCTCGATCCGAATTTTATTTTTGCGAAAGATCGCCGGGGGGCATTTACACTGGTCAATCAAGCCATCGCGAATGCCTATGGGACCAGCGTGGAAAACCTCATTGGAAAGACGGATGCTGATTTCAGTCCCAGCAATGAGGAAGTCGAGTTCTTTCGCCTGAAGGACCTGGAGGTCATTGATTCCCTTCAGCCTAGATTCATTCCAGAAGAGCGAATTACGGATGCGAGTGGAAACGTTCGGTGGCTACAGACTGTCAAGATTCCCATCGTGGGTCCGGACGGAAAAGCCAACGAAGTCCTCGGAGTTTCAGCAGATGTCACCCTCAGAAAGCGGATCGAAGTTCTCCAAAATGCCGTCTACCTGGTGGCACAGGCAGCAGAGAAGGCGACATCTCTCGACAATCTCTTCGATTCAGTGCACGACATCATCAGTTCCGTCATGCCGGCACAGAACTTCTACATTTCCTTGTACGATCCGGAAAAGGATCTTCTGAGTTTTCCGTATTTCGTTGACGAAGTCGATTCTGCTCCTTCGGCGCTCAATCCCGGCAAGACCCTCACGGGGTATGTCCTTCGGAGCGGAAAATCACTGCTGTGTACCGAGGCGATCGATCAAACCCTGCGTCAGAAGGGTGAAGTTGAGATTGTTGGAGCATCCTCCGCGATTTGGCTGGGTGTCCCGCTCATTGCTGAGAACAAGACCATCGGTGTGATGACGGTTCAGCATTATTCAAATCCCCAGGCATATGGTGAGCGGGAACAGCAAATGCTCGAATATGTCTCTTCTCAAGTGGCAAAGGCGATTGCCCACACCAAGGCACAGTCGGCCCTTCGGGAGAGCGAGGAACGATATCGCAGTCTTGTGGAATCTTCCCCGGACGCCATTGTTATCCATGTCGACGGTAAGATCGAATTCGTCAATGATGCTGCCGTGAAGCTCGGCGGCGCCCAGTCTGTCGATCAACTGGTGGGGAAGCCTCTCCTGGATTTCATCCACCCCGATTATCGAACGATGGTGGTGGAACGGATTCGGGTGGCGACGGCCGAGGGGAAAGGTCTACCGCTGATCGAAGAGAAATTTGTCCGCGTCGACGGTATCACCATTGATGTGGAGGTCTCTTCTATTCCGTTCAAGTATCAGGGACGGGCGGGCGCACAAGTAGTCATTCGTGACATCACCGAGCGAAAACGTGCAGAAGAAGCATTGCGTCAGTCTGAAGAACGATATCGCAGCCTTGTCTACAGTGCACGGGATGCCATATTCACGCTCTCTCCGGAGGGGCTTATCACTTCTCTCAATCCCGCGTTTGAGACAATCACAGGTTGGAGGTGTGAAGAATGGATCGGAAGATCGTTTACCAGCATCATCCATCCCGACGATCATCCGATCGCACTTCAGAATTTCAAACGCATGATGCAGGGCGAGATGGTACCCGTCCATGAATTGCGCATCAAGACCAAAAAAGAAACTCACGTATCCGGCGAGTTTACGATTACGCCTCAGCGATTGCGTGACCGGGTGGTCGGACTTATTGGTATTGCACGGGACATTACCGAACGAAAGAAACTTGAGGAGAATTTGCGCCAGGCACAGAAGATGGAGAGTCTCGGAACCCTGGCTGGCGGGATAGCGCACGACTTTAACAATATTCTCGCGATCATCCTTGGTCACGCATCGCTCCATAAGAGGCACGAGAGTACGCCCGAAAAATTTTCGCAGAGTATCGAGGCAATTATCAGTGCAACGAATCGCGGTGCCGGTCTTGTACGACAATTGCTGACGTTTGCGAGGAAGGCGGACACGCTCGTTGAACCGATCGAGCTCAACGCAACGATAGAAGATCTCCTTAAACTGCTCCACGAGACCTTCCCGAAAACGGTGCTCATTGAAACGGATATGGCTCATGATTTGCCACCCATCAACGGGGATTCAACACAGATCAATCAGGTGCTCATTAACCTGTGTGTCAACGCAAGGGATGCAATGCCGGCAGGAGGCAAGCTCACGATTTCGACGGGGCTTGTGTCTCGCAGTACCCTACGACAGCGGTTCCCCGATGCCGCCGCTCATCTTTATGAACAAATTGACGTTTCCGATACCGGCTTTGGCATGGATGAATCAACAAGGACCAGAATCTTTGAACCGTTCTTCACTACCAAGGAGCGTGGAAAAGGTGTAGGACTGGGCCTCGCAGTGGTTTTTGGCATTATCAGCAGCCACAATGGATTTATCTATGTTGACAGTGCACGAGGCAAAGGAACGGTATTTCACCTCTTGTTCCCGGTACCGGAACGTGTAGTAGCAGAACTACAGCTTCAGGATGCTTTGACGTCAAACGTAGAGGGCGGAAACGAAACTATCCTTCTCGTCGAGGATGAGGAATTGCTGCGAGACGCCGCTAAGGAAATTCTTTCTTCCAGCGGCTATACCGTCCTGACTGCCGGTGACGGTGAAGAAGCAACGCAAATCTATTCCCTGCACAAGAAGGACATTGCCTTGGTCGTTTCGGATTACGGACTCCCAAAAATCCAGGGGGATGAATTGTTCAAGAATGTGAAGGACATGAACCCAAAGGTTAAAGCCATCTTCGCGAGCGGATACCTGGAGCCACATTTGAAGTCCATGCTCCTGAATGCGGGAGTCAAAGATTTCATCCAGAAGCCATACGTTCCCGCCGAAATTCTCAAGAAAGTACGAGAAGCAATCGACCGTCCGTAGTGCCCCTTCAGTACATGCAACGTTGTGTTGTCCCGGCTGCTTTCGGGAGCAATATTCCCTTTTCCTTCAGCGTCATGTCTGAGTATGCTTTTCGTTGATCCGTACCGCGATCCAACCTGGAAAAAACAAAAAACCCCGACACAACGTGACGGGGTCGGAACAATGGAACGAATGTGATATTATGAAGTCTTTGCAGGCTCTGCGGATTCTCGGCCAAAGATATATGCAATCACGACTCCAGCAATGACGTACTCGAGCACTCCATAGATAAACCACTGAAGTGCGAGTGAATATGGTATGGCGATCATCGCATAAGTCCCATATGCCTTGCCAATACTCAGCCATATCCCGGTATAAATCCCGTAACGAGCTCCCTCTGCAATTCCCTTGTTCTCAAATCCTTTTGAAAAGATGAACACGAAGAAGAATGAGCCAATCAGCATTAGCAGATGGAAGATCCACATTTTCGACATCATGTCTGGTCGCCATACCTGCATGGTAGACTGGTACGCCGAACTGAGGATCACCATATTTACGATGCCATCGAGTATTTCCATGGTGATGAACGTTGCAATGAATCCGAGCAACACTTTCTTGTTCATAACACCTCCTTATGAATGGTGGGGGAAAGACGAAGCCGGATTGAATCCAACGCATAATTACCGAAAAATCCTTGTAGAATCAATATTGGGCATTTGTCATTCATTTCTCTTCGTGAAATACCAATAGATTCATAAAGCTAAGTCTTGCCTGCAATTGCGGTCGGCGCAGCAAATGGTGGAACTTAGTCGCTTCCTGATGGGTTCTTATCTATAGGGTTAGACGTTTGCTGATATGGGCATTTCGGGGCGTAGCGATGCGAACGGTCAACTGCACATCACAAAAATTCTTTCTTCAATCCGAAAGTCGTGCTCCTTTCGGCACCTTTCAATGTGGTTCCTCGAAACCCGCTCTCTGCATGAATTCTCCGTTTGTCACTCATCGTCGGTGGACAATAACTGAATTTTTCCGAAGATTTTGATTGTGCGTAACGGACACAAGCATATCAAAATAAGATTTGGCCTCGCCATCAGACACTTGCGGTTGCGGCGAAGTCTGACACAGGAAGAACTCGCTCATCGTGCTCTTCTCCATCGAACGTACCTGACTGACATCGAACGAGGAACCCGCAATCCCTCAATCGAAGTTGTAGAAAAGCTGGCAAATGGTCTGGGAATCTCGCTTTCCGAGCTCTTTCGCTTTGCAGAAACTGTACTACCTTCTGCAAAATCGACCTCCAGAAGGAAACTGATTTCTTAGCGGGAACAAAGGACGGCTATGAAATTCACGGGGAGGAGAGACAAGCGATAACGTGGTTGGTCAGGACAGAGCTTGGGGAATCAGGGGTTCTTCTTGATTTGTCTGTATCGTTTGAGTTTTCCCTTTACGACTGCGAGGAGCGTTTCCGGCTCGATCGGTTTTGTCAGATAATCATCCGCTCCAACTTCCTTCCCTGCAAGAACAATCGCAGAATCATTCAACCCACTGAGAAAAACGAAGGGAACATCACGCAAATGGTCTAGTTTACGCATCCGCTCGTGGAGCGTGAATCCTCCAAATGAGGATGTTTCTAGGTTGACGTCGCAAATTACCAAGTCCGGAGAATTTGCTTTGAGATATTCCAGTGCATCGTCGGCCTTGGTATACGTCACGGCGCTGAATCTGTTGTCTTCGAGAAGCTCAGCCAATGCCTGTACAAGCAGTGCATCGTCATCGACAAGGAGGATACTCGCTTTGCCCTTCGAACGTTTTACAGAATTCTGAGAATACTGGTCGGAGAATTCTTGAACCTGGACTTTCTGCAATACCGGCGCGACCGAATACCTCGGTGCTCCGGAAGACACGATAGTTGGCGGTACGCTTTTCGTTACGCCAGTTTGATCAGCCTCTTTTGACGATAGCGGAAGGTCTTTCTTCGGTTCCGCCGTCGATGCGGTTGGAATGCTTTGCGGTCGCTGTGGTTGGGCTTTGAGCGTCGTTTGGAGCGCGAGAATCCGTTCCTCGTACGCGAGTGCGTACGGATTTTGTGAATCCATCCTCCGAATCTCCCCAATTTCCTTGATTGCCTCATCGATCTTCTGAGCTCTCACCAAACCATCGACGAGCTTTAGTCGCTCACTGACTAGATTCTTGATGAGGCTCAACTCGGGGTTCGACATCACAATTCCTGGAATTTGGAGCTCCGAGCGACAACCATGCTGCGCCTTTCATTCTGGCTTGGCTATCGCTCCTGCTCTTTCGCAGAACAACATGTCAATTTAGTCAAAATTGTCTATGAAATTCAAGTCACCTTATTCCCATTCATTCCATGGATGAGGAAGATTTTTTGTCATTGTGAACCATATCGATCTGAATTTTGTTCTCCTCAACACCGATGAGAAATTTTTTGGCCGATGGAAAGAGTACACGTTGTCTGAACCTCTGTGGAGTCCCGCAAATGAGAATCGCAAAATGAAATTCCTTTTACAAAACTCTTTGGCTCATCACCTGTTCGGTCAGAGGCTAGACATGTTCGCCCAATAGCGAGATCCTTGAGTCGGAGTTCAATTGATTGCGTTGCCATTCACCGATGTTGTAGCTACTATTGCGAAAGGATGGCAAATGAATGTTGAATTGTCGTAATAAACAGCCACTTTATCTTCTTTGACAAAACCATGCGACTGATCTCAACAAACCATTTTCCACTTGCGTCGGATTCCCGACTCTCGTTTGTGGCAATTCTGATAATTTTCGGTGGTATTGGGATTGCCCTCAGTCAGGATCAACATTCGGCCAACTCAAGGGAAGGAACGGCCCTTGTCAACGGTACGGAGCTCTACTACTTCGTAGTTGGAGAAGGCCCGCCTATCATTATTGTCCACGGCGGACCCGGACTGGATCATACCTATCTCCTTCCTCAAATGGCGGCACTGGCAAAAACACACAGACTGATTTTCTATGATCAGCGTGCGAGCGGTCGTTCGGCGAGTGCGGCGGATACGAATTTGATGACAGTGGACAATTTTGTGGAGGATCTTGAAGGGATCCGAAAGACTTTCAATATTCAACGCATGGATCTTCTTGGTCACTCGTGGGGAGGACTGGTTTCGCTGTTCTATGCAATAAAACATCCGGAACATCTGCACACGCTCGTTCTGGTCAATTCCACGCCTGCCAGCTCTGCGATGCGCGATGCATCGTTTGGAATGATGGCGCAACGCACTTCTCGCAATGATAGCATCGCACAATCCGAACTCGTACGCACCGAAGGGTTCAAAAATCGGAACCCTGGAACTATGGCGAAATTCTTCCGTCTTCTCTTCCGGGCATCGTTTCATGATTCGCGGTTCGGGGACAGTCTCACGCTCACCTTCGATATGAGCTATGCTACGAAGAGCAGAACTATCCAATATCTGAATAGAGATCCGATCCTTGCCACGTATGATCTGTTCCCAAGACTTAACGTCATCCACTGTCCCACTATGATCGTGACGGGCGATTACGACATGGTGTCCCCCGAAGCAAATGTGCGTTTGCACCAAAGCATTCCGGGCTCCACGTTCATCGTGTTGCACAATTGCGGGCATTTTCCGTTCATCGAAGCCCCCGCAGAGTTCTTTCCTTTGGTCGAAGCATTTCTGAGAAGTACGGGGGAATGAATTTCTGTGGCTGTCCCGCAACCGGTTGAGAATGTTATCAGGAAAAGTTATTCTAATTAATACACTGGATAACTATCGACGTTCCACAAAGTCCCGGAGGGTCCAAGTTGTTCATAGAAGTCTGAGAAATAATTGTCGGACGCTTGAGCTTAGCAGTTCGCGGACCCGGTCGACGGCCTCATGTTCGCTCACCCCAGCGGGGGTGATTTGATGAATTGAATCGATGTTGAGCTGACGACAGAGATCTGTCGGATTGCCTCTGACCCTGCCGGCAAATGCATGGACGGGTTTGTTGAGTCTCTTCGCACGCCTGGCTATACCGGAGATCCCTTTTCCAAGAAAAGACTGTTCATCGATGCTTCCTTCTGCCGTTAGAACCATGTCGCAATCGACCAACAATTCATCAAATCGAACCAGATCGAGAATGTAATCCGTGCCTGGAACGATCTTCGCGCCGAGAAATGCGATCAATCCGGCTCCCAATCCGCCTGCGGCTCCGCTACCGGGAATTTCAGCAACATCACGTTGACATTGCTGGTGCAAAAATCCGGCATAATGCTTCAAGGCTTCGTCGAGCGCTGTCAGTTCTTCGTCACGCGCTCCTTTTTGTGGTCCAAACACACGTGTTGCTCCTGTGGGTCCAAGAAGGAGATTGTTGACATCGGCGAGGCCGATGAACGTCGATTGCGAAACTCGACTATCGAGTCCTGAAACGTCAATCGAATGGAGTTCGCGAAGCTGCAAACCCCCTGAACGCAATTCAATTCCCCGAGAATCGAGGAGTCGCACGCCTAATGCCTGAGCACACCCCGCACCGCCATCATCGGTTGCACTTCCTCCCAGACCGACAACGATTGTCCGAAATCCTTTATCGAGCGCCTTCATAATCAATTCCCCTACGCCGAACGTCGTGGAATTGGTTGCGGAGTACTCATCGCGGGAAAGCAGTCTGAGTCCTGAAGCTTCCGCCATCTCAATAACGGCGGTTTCTGCATTGCCGAGTCTCCCCCATCTTGCTCTCACTGAATGCGATGGGAGAGGGCCTGTCACCTCCGCGCTGAAATAGTTTCCGTTGGTTGCCTCTACAAGACACTCAAGGGTTCCGTCTCCTCCGTCTGCGATCGGACAAAGGATCGCCTCCCAGCCCTTGGGCAAAGAGGCTGCAATCAGCGTTGAAGCCTCCCTGGCACTGAGGCTTCCTTTGAGAGCATTTGGGGCAATGAGCACTTTCACGGCGTGTTAAGATAATTCTTCGTGTCGTAAAAAGCATCGCCGTCACCCGCATATTGAACGGGTGGACAACTTGCGTTATCTTTGTCGGCAATTAACCACTTGTGTTCGACAATCCCTTATGCAAAACAAATGGCAAGTTCATAATCCCGAAGGGTCGCACCGCATTATCGTCACCAGTCCATTGCTGGGTGACCGATGGCTGAAAATTCTCACAAATGCTCATTGTCGGGTGGATGTGTGTACGTCGACGGAGCCAGTATCTACGCAGGAATTATTTGATGCGATGAACCGGCGGTGTGAAGGTGCAATGGGTCAATTGACGGAACTATGGGATAAGGAATTGTTGACCAGATTCAAGGCCGCAGGTGGCATGGTCTATAGCAATGTCGCTGTCGGTTACAACAATGTCGACGTGGCGGCTGCGACGTCACTCGGCATTTTGGTGGGAAACACTCCTGGAGTTCTGACCGATGCCACTGCTGAGCTGACGCTCGCGCTTACGCTTGCCGTCTCGCGGCACATCGCTGAGGCCGATGCCTATGTCCGAGAAGGCAAATTCAAGAGCTGGCAGTCAACGCTGTTCCTCGGCGACAACCTTCGTCGGAAAACCATTGGAATCATCGGTGCGGGTCGAATTGGATCGACGTTCGCGCGGATGATGATCGAAGGCCACCGAATGAATCTTATCTATCACAATCCTCACCGAAACAAGCAACTGGAAGGTGTTGTGGGTGCATTCAACGACTTTTTGAGGAAAGTCGGGGAAGTACCAGTGCAATGCCGTTATGCGAATACAATTGATGAACTACTTCAAGAGTCGGATATTGTCAGCCTTCATCCGCCTCTCAATGAGAGCACACACCACCTCATTGATTCCCGACGCCTTAACCTGATGAAAAGGAATGCCATCCTCATTAATGTCAGTCGAGGACCCGTCATCGATGAGCGTGCACTCGTTGAACACTGTCTCAAGTATCCTGATTTCCGTGCCGGGCTCGATGTCTTTGAGCACGAGCCAAAGCTCGCTGCAGGGCTCAAGGAATTGACGAACGTGGTACTCCTGCCGCATATCGGATCTGCGACACATTGGACCCGCGAGGCAATGTCGACAATTGCCGCCTGCAATGTTGCCGCAATAGTCTCAGGGTATCCGGTCTGGAAGGGGAAGGATATGCTGGTATTCCTGAATGACGATGCGCCCCATGCCGCCCCCAGCATTGTCAATGCAGCGGAACTTGGGTTTTAGCGAAAGTCGATAAACGGGGATTCTTGCCAGAACAATTCTCTGTTCTCTCGAGATACCGCTTCCACAGCAAGGGAATGCGTTAGATCTGATGTAGCTTGGGTAGAAGCCTGTTGAACATCCTGGGGAAACAAAGCATCGTTTGCACAGCCGGCTTCTACTTGAGTATCACCATCTTCTTCACAGAAGTGTTGCCTTCCGCTTCGAGCCGATAGAAATATATGCCACTTGGTAACCCGCTCGCACTGAAATTCACCGAATAATTGCCAGTGCCTTGTTGTTTGTTCACGAGTACCGCTACCTCTCGGCCAAGAACGTCATATACGTTAAGTGTTACATGGCTCGAACCCGAGATTTGATAACGTATCTGCGTTGATGGATTAAAGGGATTGGGATAATTTTGTG
>CAZOIM010000114.1:0-1321 GCA_964579855.1 uncultured Ignavibacteriaceae bacterium
GGAGGATCTTTAATAATGCTTTGCGGTGCAAAGATCAGCATTTCTCTAATTTCTTTTCGGACACGATAAAGAAGTCCCTCAGATGTAAAGAAACGGTTCAAGCGTTCTTTACTCACATCGGATGCAACTCCCGCAAATAGGCCAACGCGGGCCCTTTCAATTGCCGTCGTATCAATATCTGTGGCAAAGATCTGTACGTTCAGATATGTTTTCGTTTCATCCAAGCATTCTCGTAAGAGAATCGCAATGGTGTATGCCTCTTCGCCGGTATAGCATCCAGGCACCCAGATTCTTATCTGGCCGCTATCCGGTTTACTTTTTACCAACTCCAACAATATCTTTTTTAATGTCTCGAACGATTGTGGGTCTCTGAAAAAATTTGTCACTCCAATAAGGAGTTCTTTAAACAAGCTTTCTATTTCTGCGGGGTTTTCTTGAAGCAGCCGGACGTAATTTGGTAGGTTTTCCAGTTGAGCAATATTCATCCTTCTTTCAATGCGCCGGTAAATCGTATTTCGTTTGTACAGTGAAAAATCATGACCTGTGCGAGATCTCAGAAGAATAAAGATTTTTTGAATTGCGTCGGGAATTTTTTCACCGGCAATTTCTCTATCTAAGAGAATGCCCTTCATTTTTTGGGAAGCATATCTCATCAACTGTCCCGGCATTTCTTCGGGAGAAAGAATGTAGTCGGCTAATCCGGTTTTTATGGCGCTGGTCGGCATACCGTCGAATTTTGCCGATTTCGGGTCTTGAACCATGACCATCCCTAATTCACTCTTCACCGATTTCAGACCGGCAGTACCATCAGATGCCATACCGGAGAGGATAATACAAACAGCTTTGTCGCCTACATCGGCAGAGAGGGATTTGAAAAAATAATCGATGGGAAGTCGGAATCCATGTGCTTCAAGAGGTTCAATGAGTTGAAGTGTTCCGTGAAGTATCGCTACATCTCGATTCGCAGGTGCAACATACACATGATCAGGTTCAACGAGCATGCCGTCTTCAGCTTGAAATAATTTCATCTTCGTAGATTTTTGAATGAGTTCAGGCATAATGCTTATATGATTCGGATCCAAATGCGACACAACGATAAAAGCCATGCCGGAATTCTCAACCAAGTTTCTAAAGAATCTTTCGAGAGCGTCCAGGCCGCCTGCAGATGCGCCAATGCCGACTACATAAAATGAATGATGTGAGGATGGAATTTCAACGGCAGTCTTTTTTGGGGGCGGAGATTGTTTAGAAATAGTTCTCTTCTTCATTGCTCATCTCCTACGTACATCACGGTATCGCGTTATTTCCCTTGAAAAAGTGG
>CAZOIM010000114.1:1421-12369 GCA_964579855.1 uncultured Ignavibacteriaceae bacterium
CGAGTTGTTGAACGGAGAGATATTTGATACGATTATGGGGGCAAGAGTTGTTACGGAACGATTGCGAAGACAGTATAACACGATCAGAAAACCCAGCTCAATGAGGTATCGACCACCTGCACCAGAAACATTCTTACGACTTCAGATTGCCCGTGCCTGAAGCAAAAACAAAATTACGAAGTGGCACCGCAATTGGGAGCAGGTTGGTTGCGTCCTGAATGGCTTGGAGTTCAATATAGGTATACATCCGCGCAAAGAAACGATGGGATATTACCGTTAAAAACAACAAATCCTGGCGATGCCAGGATTTGTTACCAAGAGAGTTTGCTGCTGAGTCTATCAATACCGGTTCATGGAAGTATCGACTTTCCTGGCCCATTCATCTATGCCACCTGTGAGATTCTTTGCGTGCTTGAATCCGTTTGACCTGAGGTACTCCGCAGCGCTTGCACTTCTTCTTCCCGTATGACAATACACGACAATCTCTCGTTCACGATCCAATTCCGACATTCTGGACGGCAATGTGTTAAGAGGAATTAGTGTTGCATCGAGATGAGCGATATCGTACTCAAATGGTTCGCGGACATCCAGGAGAAACAACTTTTCCCCCTTATCCATTCTAGCCTTGAGTTCCGATACGGATACATCGAGACTCGTTGATTTTTCGTGATCTGGTTCTTTTTTCATCCCGCAAAATTCCTGATAGTCGATGAGCGTGTGGATTGTCGGATTGCTGCCGCAGACAGGACATGATTCGAATCTCTCCACCTTCAGTTCCCTGATGTCCATCTTGGACGCATCGAACATGATAAGCCTACCTGCCAGCGATTCGCCAAATCCCAGGATTAACTTGACTGCTTCAACTGCCTGGACGCTTCCCATGAGCGCAGGGACCATCCCGAGAACGCCGCTTTCTGCACACGATTGTACAAGTTCGGGTGGAGGAGGTTCCGGGAACAGGCACCGGTAGCAAGGTCCATCGCGCGTGCAAAACACTGATGCCTGTCCTTCAAACTGAAACACAGCCCCGTATACATCCGGTTTCCCAAGAATTACACACGCATCGTTCACGAGGTACCGGGTCGGAAGGTTATCACTGCAATCAAGGACAACATCGTACGATTGAAGAATATCCAGTGCATTGTGAGAATCCAAGCGCGTATCCAACACAATCGCATCGACATTGGGGTTGATCTCCCGGATTTTCCTTTGGGCAACTTCAGCTTTCGGTTGCCCCACATCAGAAAGACTGTAGAGTGGTTGCCGATGAAGATTGGAATGCTCCACAATATCAAAATCTGCCAGACCGAGTCTGCCAATGCCCGCAGCCGCCAAATACGTCGAGGCAATCGTCCCCAGTCCACCAACGCCAACAATCAAAGCGCTGGAAGATTTTAGCCTTCGTTGCCCTTCCATCCCAACTTCCGGCAAAACGAAATGTCTTGCATACCGCTTTAACTCTTCTGATGATAGACGGTTTTCACTATCGGGCAAATTCATATTCATTCTGGCTGAAATCAGGTGTCTCTCAATTATTCGTGTCCCTCAAAGGTGTGATTCCGCACACTGTCTTCGCGAACAAAGTAAGATTCTTATGTATTTGAGTCAACTTGATAATGACTCAAATTTTCTCTTATTTGACACTGAAGAGCAAAGGGCAACGACATGTCGATGCGAGATATTTCCGAAAAGCAAATCACACAACGCACAGCAACTGCGCACGCGATTGTTCGGGCAAGCGAGAGTACGATCGATATGGTTCGCCAAAACAAGATCCCGAAGGGCGATCCTCTGCCGGTAGCAAAAATTGCTGCAATATACGCTGCGAAGAACACCGGCCAACTCATTCCCTATTGTCATCCCCTGCCGATCGACTTTGCCGATTGCAGGTTTGTTGTTGGAAAAGACTCCATTGAAATAACAACCGAAGTGAAAGCCACCTACAAAACCGGCGTGGAAATGGAAGCTCTCACTGCAGCTTCCGTTGCAGCGTTGACGATTTATGATATGCTGAAGATGGTTGACACATCCATTGAAATCGAAAGTGTAAGTTTGCTGCGAAAGACCGGTGGAAAGTCGGATTATCAAAAGGCGGGGCGTTGAATGTGGAGAGCACGATCATAACCATTCGATTGAAACTGTTTTCGTCCGCAAAAGAACTTGCAGGTTTTGATGAGCGGTTGGTTGAAGTTCCCTCAGGTTCCAAATCGGAAGCCGTCTTCAATTATCTCTCGGAACACAATTCCCTTTTCGAGCGTTGGAGACCCAGCCTTAGGCTCGCCGTCAACATGGAATATGTGGACAACGGTCATCCTTTGCGCGATGGAGATGAGGTCGCTGTCATCCCTCCCGTCAGCGGAGGCTGAGAAGGTGAAGGTATGATCGACATCATTTCAGCACCGATCAACGTCACGGCCGTCGTCGACTCGGTCAAAGGATCCGGCGCAGGTGCAATCGATGTTTTCATCGGCACAACTCGCAACCACTCGAAAGGACGACCAGTCACGAGTCTGGAGTATGAGGCTTATGTGCCAATGGCGATGAAAAGTATGGCAGAGATCGAGCAACAGGCCCGGAAACAATGGAACCTTCACGGAATCAGCATCGTTCATCGAATAGGCAAGGTTGACCTCGGAGAGCCGAGCGTGGTGATCGCTGTTTCTTCGGCGCATCGTGATGAGGCATTCAAAGGTTGCCGTTTTCTGATCGATACATTGAAATTGGAAGTCCCCATTTGGAAACGGGAGTTCTTTGCAGATGGAAGCGTTGAATGGTCGCTGCAGACTCACGAACAGCACGTCGTTGGCGAAAATCCTGAAACCAAGGTATAGGTAAAATGCATAGAGTCGAGCATACCGGATTGTCTGAACCCGTGGTGCCTGTGATGAAGGATTCCTTCGGCAGGACTGTGAATAATCTTCGGATCTCAGTCACCGACCGGTGCAATTTCCGCTGCCGCTATTGCATGCCGGAAGAAGGAATGCAATGGATGGCCCGATCAGAGCTCCTCTCCTTCGAGGAATTGACGCGACTGAGCAAGATCTTTGCGAGTCTTGGAGTAAAACACATTCGCTTGACGGGCGGAGAACCATTAATGCGCAAGGACCTTCATATCCTTGTCAAACAAATCTCCAGCGTTCCTGGAATTCAGGATATCGCCATGACGACCAACGGCTATTTCCTGGCAGAGCAAGCCGCAGATCTCGTAAGAGCCGGACTGCATCGCATAAATATCAGCCTGGATTCACTGGACCCGATCAAGTTCATGGAAATGACGCGCAGGGATAATTTTGATAGAGTGTGGCAAGGAATTGAAGCCGTCGACCGTCTAGGCATCCGACCGATCAAGCTTAATGTTGTCCTGATCCGCGGTTTAAATGAGGATGACATCCCAAAGTTCGCCGACCTGGCTCGAACGAGATCGTTCATCATCAGGTTCATAGAATTCATGCCAATCGGATCCGACGATGGATGGTCTCCGGAGAAAGTTGTCACCGGGAAAGAAATTATTGCGGGAATGGAAAAGGCCATTGGTAAGCGTCTGGTACCCGTGGAACTTCGAGGCACGCAGCCTGCAGATCGATTCAAGTTTGAAGACGGTATCGGTGAAATCGGCCTCATCAGCTCGGTAAGCGAGCCGTTTTGCAGTCATTGCAACCGCGTCCGCATAACCTCCGATGGGAAGCTTCGGACGTGTCTATTCTCTCTCGCGGAAACAGATCTGAGAAGTCTCCTCAGAAGCGAAGCCGATGACGAAGTGATTCGAGCCGCAATTGTCGATTCCGTCTGGAAGAAAGAGGAAGGCCATCTCATCAATCGACCTGGATTTGTCCGGCCTGCCCGATCAATGTCTCAGATAGGTGGTTAGCGCAAAAGAGTATTGCTGGCGACAACTCGACAAAGTTGCACGTTCCCCCGTGTGGTTGGATCTCTCCTAGTCCCTTTCAACAGCACTTCTTACTTCGTTCTCCACAATTTCTGCGCACGCTCCCCAAGCCATGCTCCTACGAGTGACAGAACGAACACCACACAGATGATTCCAAGTGCGGGAAGGGCGTCTCGCATCACGTCGAACCTGGCATAAGGAACAAAGAGCGAAAAGATGATTATCCAAAGGATGACCATCGTGGCACTGGCTATGGCCGGCTCAAAGAGTGTAATCCCTGTGGATACATATGCTGCAACTGCTGCCACCACAATAAGTCCGCCAAACATCCACGTACCGATGAAAAGCGTACCAATGCTCGAGACGGTCCCTCTGGTTAAGTACGCTGCCGCTGCAATGGGAAGCAAGTAAAAGAAGAGATAAAGAACAAATGTGATTGCAACCCATTTCCACTGCAATTTGGTTGAGTTGGAAGTTTGTTCATCCATAGAATACTCTCATCAAGGTTGGTGGGAATCTCCCAGGAAAGACCAATACAATCAATTCCTCTGACGAAATATTTCTTGCCGAGACATTTTCATTTCTTATTCCTTCAATTTCCCCTTAATCCTCTGCCGTTTGCCACGGATTATTGATGCAATGACTGAAACGGCAAGGACTCCGGCTACGAAACCCAGCGCAATGCCAATATGTATTTCAATGAAGTATGCAGCGAGCATCTTCAACCCGATAAAACTGAGCACAATGGACAAACCGTAACGGAGGTAGTAGAACAGATCCATTAAACCCGCGAGGGCAAAATAGAGCGATCGCAATCCTAAAATCGCGAAGACGTTTGAAGTGTAAATAATGAATGGATCTCTCGATATTGCAAACACAGCCGGAATAGAATCAGTCGCAAATACCAGGTCGGTCGTTTCGATCACGAGGAGCACAACAAACAACAAGGTTGCATAATGTCCGGAACTTGTCTTGACAAAGAATTTTTCCGAATGGTAACCCGGCGTAACGCCGAAAAATTTTTTGAATACCTTGACGACAATGTTCTTCTCCGGATGAATATCAACAGATTCTTTTTGAAACATCATCCGCACTCCGGTCACTACGAGGATAACGCCAAAGATGTACAGGATCCAGTGAAATTCACGGATGAGTGAAACGCCGAGAAAAATAAACGTCCCTCTCATCGCAAGCGCACCTACAATTCCCCAAAACAATACCCGATGCTGGTACCTCGCCGGAACTTGAAAGTAGTTGAAGATTAACAGAAATACGAAAAGGTTATCAACGCTGAGCGATTCTTCGATAAGATAGCCGGTAAAGAACTGAAGTGCGGCTTCCCTGCCCCTCCAGAAGTAGACCCCAACATTGAAAGCAATCGAAATGCCAACCCAGAAGGCACTGAAGAGAAGCGCCTCCTTGATCTTGACCTCGTGGGGATTGCGATGGAAGACTTTGAGGTCGAGCGTCAGAAGTGCGAGAATGAGGATGCTGAAGCCTCCCCACATGTAAATTTCATTCAACACAATGTGTATGATTTCTTATGGGTGACTGTTCTTTCGAGTCCAGTAGAAGTACAACGGTATCGATACGAGTAACAACACTATTCCGATTACTGCATTGCGCGTGTCTTCGACCAGCGTGTTGTAAAGGAACCACCCAGCAATCGCCACAAAGAGCAATGTGGCGTAGGGATATCCCCATGCTTTGTAGGGACGGACGGCATTCGGCATTTTCCTGCGAAGGACGATGACACTCAGGGCCGTCAGGGCGTAGAATCCCCACGATCCAAAAACAACGTACGAAGTAATTTGGTCATATGTGCCACTCAAGGTTAGCAGCGAACCCCAAATACCCATCGTGATAATCGCAATGTACGGACTTCGGTATCTCGGGTGGACTTTCCCCATGGATTTCGAGATTGCTCCATCAACTGCAGCCGCATAAAGCGATCGTGGCCCCCCAAGAAGCATTCCATTCGTAGTACCAAACGCGGAACACATGATTCCAATGATTACGAGTGACGCACCGACGGGGCCAAGGACTGTCTGAGCCACGTCCCCGGCGATCCGACTTGACCTTGCCATATCGTCTAGTGGGATCACATACGCGTATGCAAGATTGGCCAACAGGTATAACGTTATGACGGCGATGGTCCCAATGAGGAGGGACCACGGTACATTGCGCTCAGGGTTTTTGAATTCTCCCGCAGTCAACGTGACGTCGATCCATCCATCATATGCCCACAACGCAGAGATCATGGCCAACCCGAAGGCGGAGAACATTTCGCTTCCCCAATGGCTTGGCCACCACGGAAGATAATTCTGGGTTGAACCTTTTCCCGAAAGAAATGCTGCCAGAATCAGCCCAACCAGGGCAAGCACCTTTGCGCTCGTAAAAATAGTCATCACCCATCCGCCAAATATCACTCCTCGGACGTTGATGAGTGTCACCAGTAAGATGGTTCCCATGGCAATCACTTGGACCCACCCGATTCCGAATTCGGCTGAAGGCGTGGAGATCGGGAGATCAATCGTGAAAAATTTCTCCTGCGGATTGATTGACGGAATAAAGTATCCAAGGTAGGTTGCAAACGCGACCGCGATCGCCGCAGCTGACCCTGCTTTGTTGATGAAGAAATCATTCCAGCTGAACAGGAACCCCCATATCCTCCCAAAACTGTGGCTCAGATAAATATACGGCCCACCTGCCTGCGGAAGAACCGCGCTGAGCTCTGCCAACGTCAATGCGCCAAACAAGGTAAGCATGCCGGCTACGATCCATACGAGCATTATTGGACCCATTGCGTGGAGGTGTCCGGCGATGGTAGCCGGGACAAGAAAAATTCCGGATCCAATTATCACTCCCATATGAATAGCAATGCCTTCACGCAATCCCAATACTCTCAGCAGTTGGGGTCGGGTGCCATTCGTTTCGTTGCCTGACTCACTCAATGGTAATCACTAAATATGGTCGTGGAAGGTTGGCACATATCTAGACTTGTTGTCGCTGACGCAGACGGCTATTTTTGAATCCGTACGAGAAATACAGCACCATCCCGATAATGAGCCAGACGCCAAAGCGAATCCACGTTATCGTCGGCAACCCAAGCATAAGGTATACACACATTGCAATGCCCAATAGCGGGACAACGGGAACGAATGGAGTTCTGAATACACGGTGCCGGTCGGGATCGGTTTTCCGAAGGATAATAATCCCGATGCAAACCAGCACGAACGCGAACAGCGTTCCAATATTGGTGAGCTCAACGATCTCATTGATATTCGCAACTGCGGCAATGGCCGCCACGACAACGCCAGTCCAAATAGTGGTGACATGCGGTGTTTGATACTTGGGATGGACTTTTGCGAAATATTTGGGAAGGAGACCATCGCGAGACATGGCGAAAAAAATCCGAGGCTGTCCAAGCTGGAAGACAAGCAACACAGCAGTCATGGAAATGACCGCACCCAACGCTATAACACCGGCTGCCCAGTTGAGACCAAGCGCTGCAAACGCGGCAGCAAGAGGATCTGCAACTCCCATTTGATTCCACGGCTGAATACCTGTAAGCACGACTGCCGTTGCCACATAGATAAACGTACAGACAACAAGCGATCCGATAATACCAATCGGCATATCTCTTCCGGGGTTCTTGCATTCTTCCGCTGCAGTGGAGATCGCATCGAAGCCGATGAACGAAAAGAAGATAAGACTCGCCCCGGTCCATACTCCGGCAAATCCGTTGGGCATGAACGGAGTCCAGTTCTCCGGTTTGACGTACTTGATTCCTACGACAATAAAAAAAATCAGGATACAGACTTTGAGGGCCACCATTATATTGTTCGCTCGCGCGGACTCTTTTATCCCTATGACGAGGATCCACGTAACGCCAGCAACGATAATGATCGCAAGAAAATTGAATATGAAGGGGATTCCAAAAATCGTGGGATGATGAAGCCACGCTTCGTATGGTAAAGCTATATCCGGAGTCAATGGGCCGCCGGCCGCCATGATTTCTGCGGCTTGGTGCGAAGAGCGGTAGTCGGAGGCAAGCCAGGCAGGAATATGAAATCCCAGACCATTAATCAATTGATGAAAATATGCCGCCCAACCTATGGCGACGGCAACGTTGCCCACCGCGTATTCGATGATCAAATCCCAGCCGATGATCCACGCTACGATCTCTCCGAGGGTTGCATATGAGTATGTGTATGCACTTCCTGCGATGGGGACAAGAGCCGCAAATTCTGCATAACACAAGGCGCAAAACGCGCACGCGACGGCAGTAATGATGAACGAAACTGAAACAGCAGGGCCAGCGCCCAGGTGTCCGGAACTTCCCGACACTGCCGTCCCGATGATCGCGAAAATTCCCGTCCCGATGATCGCCCCAATCCCGAGGGAAATTAGATCGATCGCTCCGAGAGACTTCTTCAATTGAGTCTCAGTGCCGGCCTCCGCATCTTCTTTGATTTGATCGAGGTTCTTCGTTCGCAGCAACTGGCTCCTCATGCACATTCCTTTCTGTTCATGCTCACAGAGCTGAATCGTTCGTCAATGGGAAGGTTGGATTGTGTTTACATCAGGTATGGGAAATTGCTGTTTGCTTTACGTAGAGGATACTTTCAACGGCTTCTGCAGACCGGGCTCTGATAACCTCCGGCTGCTTTACTAACCTCCGAAGATAACAAGTTGTACGTCTTCGGGCAAGTACGAACTGAGAGACCGCATGACATTCCCTCGCAGCATATTTGCGAGCAGGCTTCGCTTCGTCGCACCAAGAATTACCCGGTCAACGCCAAACGTGGCTGCCTGTTCGGCTATCGTATAGCCGACTTCATAACTCGGGATGGAGATGATCTGGTAGTCAACTCCACTTTCCGAGCATAACTGTTCAACCCGTTCCTCGACTCCGTTCGTACTCATCGAGAGCCTTTCGGGCAAAACGCCAACAGAAATCTCCTTAATCCTGAGAATAAAGAGCAGTGCTTTCCTCTGACGTGCTTCTTCGATTGCAAATTTCACCAGCCGTTCATTCATGTCTTTTAATGCCAACAAGTACTTGGCTGAAGGCATGAGAGGTCTGCGCCTCTTGCGAACGATCGCGGGTGCGAGCGTGATCGGCACTGCCGGGGCAACCGCACGCCTCTTCTTTGCTATGAATCGGGCAGCCAAACCGATTGCGAGGATGGTGAGGGCGAAGATGGTGGCTTCCGTCTTCTTCACTGCGATCGAAATTTCAATACAGAATAGAATGGTTGCGGAAACCATCATGAACCCTCGCACGAACGGTTTCAGGCTTACGGACTTGTCCGTCGATGTTGACCCAAGATTGATCACCATTGCCCCAACAAGCCCAATGGCGTACAAGTGGGAAAGCGTTTCAAAATCACGTACAATGAGCAACACGATGATGGGTGCAAGGGTCGTCAAGACAAGAGGCAGAATGGGCACTCCGTGCCTGTTGAGCTTTCTTAACGGAACAGGCAATTCTTCATCGACGGCCATCAGGAACTGAATCGAAATCAAATCATTCAGGGCAGTGTTCCCCGCCGAAATAAGAAGGGTTCCAATGGAAAACGCCACTACCCATCCAAACCACTGTCCAACATAGTGTTCTCCCAGAAACCTGATCATATCTTCCCGGTGATCGCCCGGAAGCATGCCGGATATGGCCAACATCGCAAGACCAAGAAAAATGTTGACGATGATGACTTTCACCAGGACCGTTGATATCGCCTTCTTGGGATCGCTCGAAGGGTCCTTCATCAATCCCGTTAAATTCGAGATGGCTTCAATTCCGGAGAGGCTGAGAATGAATCCCACAAAAATCCCCCAATTTGAAAAGAATCCGCCCTTGGGCGGAACGATCGAAGCCGATCGAATCGCAGTTGGAGCTGAAACAACGATGATGATCAGCAGTGTAATAACCGTGGCCGCAGAAATGAGCAAGGCCAACCCCCCCGAATTTTTCGGGCCAAACCAATTTATCGTTGCTACTGCAATGATGAACACGATCGCGAAGAAAACCGGATCAGGAAGATTAAAATAATGACAGGAATCGAGGATGGAAAGAGCCATCGTTACAACATAGTCTGCGGAAAGGAGCAATGCACCGATGACCGCAAGCAATTTGGAACGATGATAGACGGAACTGTAGACCCCACCGCCGTTAGGATACAGCCGGCAAATGGTTATGTAATTGACGGCAACAAGTGAGGTAAGTGCCATCATCGCGAGCAAGTGCCAGAAACTCGAATAGCCTGCTAAAGCAAAACCGAGTCCCAGAACGTAAGCCACGCTTGTGCCCCAATCTCCGTCCAAAATGGCGGCGCTGCGCAGCCATCCAAGGACCCTTGGTCGGCTCGTTGCGTATTCAGCCATCCCAGAAGGAAGGTGAGGCGTATGCGTATTGTCAGTAGTCAAGCGGAGGAGATTTTACTAAGGTACCTGAAAATAAGGAAGCCGAGGTAGCGTCTACCCCGGCTTTCCTCTCACCACAACCTATGCAAGTATACTACTTAAAGCGTATGGATGCAACGACCCTCTCAAAGGCAGGAAGGAAGTCTTTTTCCATGGGAGAATAGTAATTCATTATCACGCGATAAATTTTGTCATTCTTGACGACGAAGTAAATACGACTCTTAACATCTTTCGCGAGCGAATAATTGAAGTACTGAGCTTTCTCACCACCAATGGTCGTCGAACCTTTCCCCTTGACATTCGCAATCTTTTTTGAATTCTGTTCAATGACTTTCTCTAGTGTCAATTTTTTAGCCGGACGAACATCAAGATCGATGGTGCAGTCTTTCCGATAAATCGATAAACTCATGTTGAAAGTCACCTCCCCGCTTGTCTTCGGATACACATCGGTCATGTTCTCTGGAACAGTCATCTCTAGTTGTTCGTTCTTGATCGTCTTGGTCTCCACTGCTGGAATAACCTCGGCATTAGGATCCTTCGACTTTGGCTTTGGCTTTGGCAGAGTCATTGAAGAAAATGCACTGTCGTACACGGCTTTGTAGGGCTCATAGAGATCGTTGAACGCCTCATACGTAA
>CAZOIM010000115.1:0-12337 GCA_964579855.1 uncultured Ignavibacteriaceae bacterium
GGCGATTTTGAGTGGACAGGGCCAGAATCGAACTGGCGACACACGGCTTTTCAGGCCGTTGCTCTACCGACTGAGCTACCTGTCCAGTAATTTTCGAAAAAAATGGTGCGTCATACTACCCGCACCAGTATCAAAATACCCCACTTTCTTTTGAGAATCAAGTAATACAACAAGCGCCATCGATTGATCCTGAACGATCAACCCAGGTTTCCATTCCTCTTTAAGACATCACGAGCAATCACGAGGTTTTGTATCTCGTTCGTCCCTTCAAAAATTCTGTTGATACGCGAGTCGCGGTAATATCGTTCAATCGGCATCTCGCGTGAATATCCCATCCCTCCATGGATCTGAACCGCGTGATCGACAATCTTGTCCAGACTCTCCGAGCAGAAAAGTTTTACTGTTGCCGACTGGCGCGAAATAGACTTTCCTGCCTCGTATGCTTGAGCCGTGCGATAGACCATCGATTCCATGGCATAAATCAATACCGCCATTTCCGAAAGCATGAACTGAATCACTTGAAACTGCGAGATGGGAACATCGAATTGTCTTCTCTCTTTCGCGTACTTCGTCGAAAGTTCAAGCATCTCCTTGGATGCACCAAGGCAGGCGGCACCCAATCCAAGTCTCCCCGCATCCAACGTCTTCATCGCAATGAGAAATCCTCTGCCATCTTCGCCAAGAAGATTC
Organism: uncultured Ignavibacteriaceae bacterium; assembly: GCA_964579855.1. Lineage (GTDB taxonomy): Bacteria > Bacteroidota > Ignavibacteria > UBA10030 > UBA10030 > JADGQA01. Next base: position 691 of record CAZOIM010000115.1, read on the forward strand.
TCCTTGGGAATCCTGACATTGTCGAATGTAATTGCCGCCGTGTGACTTCCACGGATGCCCATCTTTTTCTCAGGCGGTCCGGCGGAGAATCCTGGTAATTTCGTTTCTACAACGAAACCGGAAATTCCGCGATCTGTTCGCGCAAACACCGAGATCACGTCGGCAATGCCGCCATTCGTGATCCACAGTTTGTCACCGTTGATCACCCATTCATTGCCATCCAGATGGGCCCGTGTCTTCAAATTAAAGGAATCCGATCCGGCTAGTGTCTCGGTCAAAGCAAACGCACCGATATACTTACCCTCTGCCAGTGGCACAAGGTATTTTTTCTTGAGGAATTCCGTGCCACCGAGATAGATGGCATTTGCCCCTATCGATTGATGGGCGCCGATGAATGTTGCCGTCGACATACAGCCCCGTGCAATCTCCTCCTGCATCAGACAGTACCCTACTTCACCAAAACCTCCACCGCCGTACTCGGTCGGGAATGAAGCACCGAGGAACCCTAATTCTCGCATCTTATCGATAAATGCCTGGGGGATTTCCTCATCTTCATCGATCTTGTGAGCAATCGGTTTCAATTCGGTATTCACGAAATCACGTACTGTATCCCGGAGCATTTTCTGCTCATCGTTGAAATCGAAATCGCCCATGATTATGCCTGGTGAACTAAATGGTGGGAACTCTGCACGTTAGCTAGGCTCAGTTGCACTTTTCTGGCCGATGAAACTCACAATATCTTCTCCGCCGTCGACTCCGATAACATTTCCTGAAATCCAGTACGAGCGATCGTCGGCAAGCAATGCAATGGCCTTCCCGACGTCTTCCGGTGTGGTCAGACGGCTCGCCGGATTCTTTTGTTTCGCAACTTCGAGCATTTTGACGTGTCCCGGGATTTTGCGAAGGGCTGGTGTGTCCGTGGCCCCGGCCATGATTGCGTTGGCGGTAATTCCCAAATGCCCGCATTCCATAGCGAGTTGCCGGATGTGCGATTCCAGGCATGCCTTCGCCGCCGAGACCGCACCATAACTCGGAATGACGGTGTGCCCTCCGGAACTGGTCATCGCAAAAATCCGCCCCCCCTTCTTCATCATGTTTCGTGAAATAATACCCTGTGTCCAATACACCAGGCTGTTGGCCATGACATCGATGGTCATTTCCATTTGCGCCTGTGTAAGCATATCCTCGGCTTTCTTCGCAACAAATGTTTTCAACGTTCCGAACGCAAGGGAATGCATAAGCACTTTGATTGTCGAGTTCGGTTCCTGCACAAACCTTTCCTGGACTTCATCAAGGATTTCGTTGCGCTTGATCGAATCTGCAGCATTAATATTAAAGAACACAGCTTTGTTGCCGGTATGCTTGATTTCCTTGATCACCTGCTCAACTGCGGGCATGGTGGCTTGTCGGTCCAGATGTATACCGAAAATATTCATCCCATGTTTTGCGAGTTCGATTGCGGTTGCGCCACCGAAGCCGCTGGAAGCTCCCAGGACAAGTGCCCACTCCGTTGGCTTGAATTTCGGGTCTTGCTTCATCGCTTGCGTCTCCTCAGGTTTCGATTGATCGGGCTACAAGATAGGTTAAATTGGCAGGATTTTCAACCGGCTTTATTCGACCGTAACGCTCTTTGCCAGGTTCCTCGGTTGGTCCACGTTGGTCCCCCGAACGACTGCCATATAGTATGAGAGCAACTGCAGTGGGATAATATTGACGATCGGACCGAAGAATCCGTAGGTACGCGGAACCCGAATGACAACCTCCGCCATTTTCCTGATCTCCTCATCGTCTTCATTCGCAACGGCGATAATACGACCCCGACGTGCACGAACTTCCTGTACATTGCTGATAACTTTGTCGTAGATCGCGTCTTTTGGAACAATGAATACCACAGGCATATTTTCATCGATAAGCGCGATCGGACCGTGCTTCATTTCAGCAGCAGGATAACCTTCGGCGTGAATGTAGGAAATTTCCTTGAGCTTCAATGCCCCTTCAAGCGCCACCGGAAAATTCGCACCTCTGCCGAGATAGAGGAAATTTCTCACACCTTTGAATTCATCGGCCAGTTCTTTTAGTTGTGTCGTATTCAAAAGGACCTTGGAGACTTTTTCGGGAAGGCTCTCGAGTTCCTGTGCCAGCACTTTTCCGTCCGATTCCGGCATACCCTTCGCTCGGGCAATCATCAGTGCAATTTGTGCAAGAACTGTCAGCTGGGATGTAAACGCCTTCGTCGATGCGACGCCGATCTCCGGTCCGGCGTGTATGTAGACTCCGCCTTGGGATTCACGAGCGATCGAACTTCCGACCACGTTGACGATGCCTAGGACTGTGGCGCCTTTTGATTTCGCTTCCCGCATTGCAGCCAATGTATCGGCTGTCTCTCCGCTCTGACTGATGAAGAAAACGACGTCGTCTTTGAAAATGATCGGGTTGCGGTATCTGAATTCCGATGCGTATTCCACTTCCGTGGGAATTCTCGCGATATGTTCGAACATGTATTCCCCGACCAATCCCGCATGCCACGATGTGCCGCAAGCGACAATCACAAATCTTCTCGCGGTGAGCAGTTTGTCCATTACGTGTGTCAGACCGCCCAGTTTTACATTGCCGCGTTCCGGGATAAGGCGTCCACGCATTGCATTCCGGATGGTCTCCGGTTGCTCGTGAATCTCTTTCATCATGAAATGTTCGAACCCCCCCCGTTCAATCTGGGAGAGCTCGAATGTAATTTCGTGAATAAGCTTGTCTTTCGTCGTTTCATCGAAAATACTGCCAGTCCGGAATCCTTCAGCTGTTATCTCGGCAACATCGCCGTCCTCGAGATAGACCACCTGACGGGTATGAGCAATGATGGCCGCGGCATCGGCAGCGACAATGTTTTCCCCTTCGCCTACACCAAGAATGAGCGGACTCCCCATCCGGGCTGCAATGATCCTGTCGGGTTCGTGAGTCGAGAGAACAACGAGACCGTATGTTCCTGTTACTTCGGTCAAGGCAAGGCGGACTGCCTCGAATAAGTTCGGTTTGGATCTGTAAATTTCTTCGATGAGGTGGGCAAGAACTTCAGTATCCGTGGCACTCACAAACGTGTGGCCGGATCGCTGAAGCTTTGTCTTCAGAGCAACATAGTTCTCAATAATGCCGTTGTGTATGACCGCAATTTCGCCGTGACAATCTGTGTGAGGATGAGCGTTCACGTCGTTCGGCTCCCCGTGCGTGGCCCATCGTGTATGCCCCATTCCGATGTGGGCCTCGGGCATCCCACCCCCTTCGACAATCATCTTCTCCAGATCGGCCACCTTGCCGGCCTTCTTCCGGATGCACATTGTTCCTTTGCTAATGACGGCAACTCCGGCGGAATCGTAGCCCCGATATTCCATTCGTTTCAATCCCTCCAACAGAATGGGAAGGACGTCTTTCGAGCCAACGTAACCGACTATTCCACACATGGGATATTTCTCTTTCTTAGCTAGTCAAACCAATGACGGCCAACATTCTTCCTGATCGTTCCCGATCTCTTCGGTAGGAGTGATAGAGTCTATCGCTACAGATCGTACAATCTTCCTGTGTCTCAATATTGGAAGTTGGAACCCCGGCATCCCAAAGTTGAGCCATGTTGGCCTTTTTTATATCCAGGTACAATTTTCCATCACGATGAGAGACATATTCTGAATCAAATTTATCCGCCACTTCCTTCCCGACCTCATAGCAACAGACTCCTGCCGATGGTCCAATGAAGGTAAAGATGTCTTTGGCATTCGACTGGAAGTCTTCGTGCATGGCGAGCAAAGTCTTAAAAAGAATCCGTTGTTCGGTGCCGCGCCAGCCTGCATGCACACCTGCAATGGCTTGTTTCCCCGCATCATAAAGGAGTATAGGGGCGCAATCTGCGATGCTTACGGAGAGCCAGACATTGTGAACACCGGTCATCAACGCATCGCATCCTGGATATGTCCCAGCCGCGTTAATTCTCTTGATCGATGCGGTGTGACGTTGTTGGGGAATTGCCAAGTGATCAGGAGTCACCCCAAGCGCACGGAGAAACCTCTTCCGGTTTTCCGTGACATTGTCATCACTGTCGCCAACATTGAAACTCGTGTTCATGCAGTACGGCTCCGGACTGACACCACCGTTGCGGGTGCTCATACCGCTGGTGACCATCGCGAATTTCGAAAATATAGTTGGCCGTACGATGGCGACGGAGTCTTCAGACGGGGAGAACGATTTCGACGGTTGTTCCTTTGCCGGGGCCACTTGAGATTCCAATCGTTCCATTGAGATCCTGAATGATCTTTTGCGAAATTGCCAGCCCCAACCCCGTGCCGTCTGTTTTCGTCGAAAAATTGGGTTCAAAAACTCTGGAAAGCAGGTTTGCCGGTATCCCTTCACCCGAATCTGCGAATTGTATCCTGCAAGAATTCTCCATGAGTCGAGACTCGATGGTAATCGTGCCCCCTTTGTCCATGGCCTGCACGCTGTTGCGTATGAGGTTGATGAATACTCTTCGCAACTCATCTTTGTCTGCAATCAACTGCGCACCATGATCGTCAAAATTGACGCGAAATTCAATTCCTTTGATCTTGTTGAACAATTCGACGCATTCGAGCACTGTTTCGTCGAGACTAATGCGCTCGAATCTTTTTTCCGGCATTCGCGCATACTGCGAAAATTCCGCGGCAATCCTTGAGAGTGCATCGATCTGTTCGATCATGATCTGTGTCGTTCGCTCGACGATCACTGGCAAATCCTTCGCTTTATCCTTGAACGCCTGGCGTAAATGCTGGATGGACAATTTCATTGGTGTCAATGGATTCTTGATCTCGTGTGCAACCTGCTTTGCCATTTCAGTCCAGGCGAGTTTGCGCTCCGCCGCGGCGAGATTGATCCGACTCGTTTTGATTTCGACAGCCATTTGATCAAACGATTTCACAAGTTCGCCAATCTCATCCGTCGACCGCGGACTCACACGAACATCAAGGTTTCCTTTCCCGATTTCTTTTGCTGCCGCCGTGAGTTCTCGGACAGGGATTGACAACTGTCGCGCAATTCCCCATCCGGCGGTCATAATGATGAGAATCATGATTGCATACACTGCCGCGTAATATGCATTCCGACGAGCAAGATTCTCCTCGACATCTCTCTGATGATAGGGAGCCGGGACAGCCAATACTCCGACAAAAGCTCCTTTCAAATAGAGAGGTTTGTATCCCACTGCATAGCGCACCGATCCAATGGTTTCGTCGTCGAGTACGAACTGTTTGCCGGCAAGGACGATTTCTGAAAACACATTTCCCGGAAGTCTGGAATCCAGGATGGAAGTCCCATACAATTCAGGCCTGCTGCTGGCCTTGACTTCGGTTCTTTGGTATACCGTGAAATCGATTCCGAGGTCAGATGATACTGATTCCGCAAAATCGTTGTTGACTCCCCTGCCGAAGTCTTCTTCATCTGTAACTGAGCTGAGAATCCTTTGAGAGAGGATATCAAGATTTCGCAATAACGTCTTCTTTACTGCATCGTCAAGACTCTGCGCTGCGAACTCTTTATTGTAGTAACTGAGCAGGAGAAGAGGCACAAATCCGAGAACGAGAAACGCCACAAGCAGTTTCGTCCTGAATGCCAGTGTGAGACTCCCTCGAGATGTCAAGGATGTCAATCCTCGGACAAGGATCAGGGCAGCAACCACTGCCAGCGCTGCGCTGAGAAGCTTCAGAAAATCGAATATATGCCAGCGATAATCAATCGATTCAAGACTCACTTCGACAATTTTTCCCGGCACAGCCGGGTTGCGTGCGAAAAGGGATTCGTAGTGTTTCCCGCCAATGTCTTCACCGATCCAAACGTAATTCGAATCTCTTGTTGAGAATGTCCGGGCCACAGATTGTGGAATGTCATTCTCGGATGCGAGTTCTTCGTGCGTTGTCGCTGCCAATCTTCCATTTTCGAAAATAGAAACTGTGGTGGGTCGATACACATTCTGCAGGATGTTATTGCGGCTTGAAAGCACAGTCTCATTGTCATCAACGCCAAACATGCTTTTCTCAGAGGCAGAGAGAAGAAGGGCCACACTGCCAAGGAGTCTGCCCTTATCGTTGCGAATTGTGCTCCAGAGTCCATAATTTTTTGAAGCTCCGAGTGGGCTGGTCCGATCCACGGCAGCAATAGTCTCCTCTTCATTGTCGAAAACCTTTGCGAGGATCTCGCGTTGCTCATAGGTCGTTAGTCCAACCGAAAAACTGCTTATTTCATTGTTGAGGTTGTCATACACCACGACCGCCGAGTTATAGCCTTCCCGGCTCATCAGCGTCTTCGTCCAAAACAAGAAAGCGAGGTTTCCGTTATGGTCATTGGCAAGATCAGCCGAAACGGGCTGTTGTTGATACGAGCTCGTGATTGAACGCAGTCCGTCCGTTAGCACAAAGGAGATCCAACTGTCCAGAGGTTGGAGCATTTCCTGCGCATAGGCTTGGACCTGCCCTCGCTCTTTGATATGGATTTGGCGGTCGGTAACCACGAGAGACAAGAAGCTTGCGATAATGAGGAGGCTGGTCGCACTTTTCCATCCCGTAATTCGTTCCTTCAGTCGATTGTAATCCAGACCTCTCATCCATGATGCAACAGTGTAACCTCCAAACAAGACGAAGAGAGAGAAATACCAAGGCACGATCGGCTCGGAATTGAATATCTGGAAAACGACAAACGTTATAAACACGAGTACTGGCAGGAGCAGGGTCCGGATAATTCCCCTGGTTTCGGAAAGAGAATACGCAATTCTCTCGAGAACGAAAGAAAGCACCATCACGAGGCCGGTAAACGAGAGGCCGACCAGAAGCATGATGAGCTGCATAACGAAGACTGTGAACGAAGGCAATGTTGTCAGTGGATCGTGGAATGCAAGTGTCGAGTCTACGACAAAACTTCGAGTGACTGCGCCAAATCCCCTGGTACTCCACAACACCATAATGATGAGGACGACGATTTCGCATATTCGAATGAGCTGCGGAGCTCGCGCGAAAGAGGGAAACCATCCCTCTTGACGATTGAATGAATCGAATGTGAACCAAAGAATTAGTGCGATAGAGATTGCAAGGAATATTGCGGAGATGAGGGTCTCGCCGAGCGAGCTCGCGGCGCCAAACAAGAACGGGGATGAATAAACGGAAGGATTGAAGAGATCTCCCCCGATGATCCTGGCCGGGAATTCGAATGCTATCCAAACATAGCGTACACCCCACAAACTGGCAATTGCAATCAGTGACCTGAGCCATCGATACGATATTCTTCCAAGCATTACAACCGCACTCCAGCCGAGACTTAAGGTTGCAAGTCCGATGAAGAGGCCCAGCCATCGGTCGAAATTGATATTCATCTCCTGCAGAACGGCATCCAGTCGAGGTTTGGCAAATACGATGGCTCCGATGCGGGCCCCTTCAAAATCTGTAAGTACCGCAGTCTCCAAATCACCGTCTTCTTGTTTCGAAGAATCCGATCTCGGAATAAGCCGGAAATCGGTTTTCACCAACGATCGAAGGTTTTCATTGAAATTGGTGCTTCGGACGAATCTGCTCGATATCGGGTAGTTTACTACGAGGGGATGACTCACGAATACGAAGGCACGTTTTCGTGAGGCCGCTAGCCCCACGCTGAGGTATGTATACAATCCACGCTGGGACAAGGACACAATGGTGTCACCTTTCGCTGTCTGTAATTCATCTTCGTAAGTTGAGTCCGCACTTTTGCCGGACCAACAGAGCACTGCTCCGCGCACATCCGTTATTTCGTACGTCAGATTGTCCGAATTCCGCTGGGCGTCAAGTTCATCGAACGCAGATTGAACAGAGGCCGGATCAGATTGGAATACATTGCGGAACAGAGTTGTGTCGTTTGCCAGCGAAATCGCAATTTTCAAGAGATTGCGTGCTCTCGTTCCGAGGTCCGTGTTACACGCTTTCTGGATCTTTTCCACCCTGTCAGCTTGAACCTCGGTCCAGTGATCAACAATGTGTTGCGTCCACATCAGCCGAGCAACGGTGATGATCCCAAGGATAGCTATACAAACAAAAAAGCCCCACAATCCGGGGCGCTCGTTATTCATCACACGCATGTTCATAGTGAATGCATCGCGAAAGTCTAGTAGATGTTAAATTGCTCGATCACCCACTTTGACGACTGCCACGCGCAGGAAACGTACACTTGTGCCGATTCCATACCTCCTTTGAAAATCGAAATCAAACGACCCGTCGCGTACGGGGTAAGACCTTTTTCACTCATGCGCGAAAATTCAAATGAAATTACTTTCCGCGTGCCCAAATAATGTTGAAGCAGGGATGCAGCCTGGCCTGATGAAAAATATCCACTCTCTCCTCGCGTAATGTTCACGAAGATCTGATTATCAAAATCGCCGGAGAATCTGTCAATCCGTCCTTCGACGATGCCCTTTTCAATGGTTTGGAACAACATACGGGCTTTTTCAATCTGGTCGTCACTTACCCGGGATTCTTTATCGAGGAGAGTAGGATACAATCGTTCGCGATTGTTCCCACGTATCTGGGAGTGCGCTTGTCCGATAACGAAAATGGCAAGTATTACGGCGATCCATCTCATTGTGCGCTCGCAGGCTGACTTCGACGAAAATCGTTGCTCCAAGTAATCGCAGGCAACGCCATCGTCAAGCAACCGAGGACAAAACTTTGGCAGGAATGATTGACAAATTATTGGAAAAGGGATTCAATGTCAATAAAACAACAGCATCGGTCGCATGATGATTTGCATCGATGGACGGAGTTCTCAATGCATTGATTGCGACAAGTCGGAACTGGAAGGAAATTGGAGGTTTCATGACACACCCCACCTTTGGATAGTAATCAGCACGAATATCATTCAATACTTGTGCCACATGCCAATGATGGTTATTTCGAAATACAGGCGCAATTTCACTCAATCAACTGTCTTCTCTGCTGACTTCGACGTTCACGTTTGTGAACGATGCAAGGGCAGCCCGCGATCTACTCCGAAAGCATCAACTGCCGATTATTGAATATCCCTGTCGATTTTCCTTGGAGCATCATTCCATGAAACGGCGAGTTCTTTGATTTCGACTTAAAGGAATGTGTATTCACCTTCCATTTGGTTCGCGGGTCAACGAACGTAAGGTTGACGAGTTCGCCTTCCCTAATGTAGATCGGCGGCAGCGAGCAAATTTGGCGGGGTGATGTTGAGAACCGCTCCACAAGCTGGTAGAGCGTAAGGAAACCCTGTTCAACAAGTTCGGTAATTGCCAGCCCGACCGCGGTCTCGAGTCCCACGATGCCGAAAGGCGCCTGCGCGTACTCAACTTCCTTTTCGTCGATGGTGTGCGGCGCGTGATCGGAAGCAATGGCGTCTATCGTGCCGTCTTTCAATCCTTCTTTCATCGCAAGCACGTCATCGTTTGTACGGAGCGGTGGATTCATCTTCGTATTCGTATCATAACTTTCCACGGAGTCGTCTGTGAGAGTGAAATGATGCGGTGTAACTTCACAGGTAGCTCTAAGCTTCTCGGACTTGGCCCGACGAACCTGATCAAGGGATCCGCGCGTACTGATATGGGCAACATGGTACTTCGCATTGGGAACGTATCTCAACAGGATGATATCTCGAGCGATCATGAGCTCTTCTGCGATCGGCGGGATCCCGGGTAACCCAAGGCGTGTTGATGTGAATCCCTCATTCATGCAGCCGCCGTGTGTCATCGTGCTTTCTTCCGCGTGTTGAATGACGGGTAATCCGTACATCGATGAGTACTCCAGAGCCCGGCGCATGACCTCTGGACTCGCGATGGGTGATCCGTCGTCTGTAAACCCAACCGCACCAGCCCGGGCGAGTTCTGCCATTGGCGACAATTCTTTCCCTTCGCGCCCTTTCGTCGCCGCGGCAATCGGATAGACATCCACAATACCATTACAGACGGATTTTGCAGTCTCGTGCACATATCGGACAACCGATTCGTCGTCGATCGTAGGATTGGTATTCGGCATGCAGCAGATCGCGGTAAATCCCCCTCGAGCAGCGGACGCGCACCCGGTCTCAATAGTCTCCTTGTGTTCAAATCCTGGTTCGCGCAAGTGAACGTGCATGTCGATGAAACCCGGAACGACGAGTCTATCCTTCAAATCGATCACCTGCGTGCTGCTGTCCGCATTGACACTCTTTCCAATCTTGTCGAATTTTCCGTCGACAATCAGAAAATCCATTGCCTCGTCTTTGCCTGAGACAGGATCAATCAATCTGCCATTCTTCAAATGAATTTTCATAGAATTCCTTTTAGGCGACTAGTTCGATGAACCCAACAAATAGAGAACCGCCATTCTGATGGCAACGCCGTTTGTTACTTGTTGCAGGATCACTGAGTGTTCTCCATCGGCAAGATCTGCCGAAATTTCGACGTCACGATTTATTGGCCCTGGATGCAGGATCGTAATAGGCTTGCTGGCCCGATCCACCTTTTCTTTGGTGACTCCAAAATAGCGATGATACTCGCGAAGCGAAGGGAATAGTCCCTTCTCCTGTCGTTCGAGCTGAATCCGAAGAACATTCAGTGCGTCGACCTGGGGAATGACATCTTCCAAGCGATGATACACGGGAACGCCAAGGCGCGTTATGTCCTTCGGGATCATGGTGGCCGGACCACAGACAGACACGTGTGCACCCATCGTCTTCAAACCGAAGATATTTGATCTTGCAACACGGCTGTGAAGTATGTCTCCAACGATACACACCCGCAAGCCTTCAAGTTTTTTGTGTTTTTCTCGGAGTGTGTACATGTCGAGAAGAGCCTGGGTAGGATGTTCGTGGGCTCCATCGCCTGCGTTGATCACATTTGAAGCAACGACTTTGCTGAGAAAATGGGGCGCCCCGGCAGAAGAATGCCGAATAACGACCATGTCGATCTTCATTGCCTCAATATTGCGGGCGGTGTCTTTGAGTGTTTCGCCTTTGCTGACGCTGCTGCCTGAGGCAGCGAAATTGACGACATCCGCCGAAAGCCTGCGCTCAGCCAGCTCAAATGATATCCTGGTTCGAGTCGAGCTTTCGAAGAACAAGTTGACGATCGTCCTCCCCTGAAGCGGCGGCACCTTCTTGATTGGTCGCTCCAGAACTTCCTTAAAGGAAACCGCCGTATCCAGGATCAGTTGAATGTCTTCTCCGGGAACACCGTCGAGACCCAATAAATGTCTATCTTTGAGAGCCATCAGAGATCCTCCTAGTCAGTGTCGATGAGATACACAGAATCTTCACCGTCGACTTCTTCCATCAAGACCTTCACCTCTTGTTTGACCGACGTGGGTACATTCTTGCCTGCAAAATCAGCTTTGATCGGAAGTTCCCGATGACCGCGATCGACAAGGACGAGCAGCTCAATCCGTGCCGGTCTCCCGATATCCATGAGCGCGTTGAGCGCAGCGCGGACTGTCCTGCCCGTGAACAACACATCATCGACAAGAACAAGGAATTTTCCTGTTATATCAAAGAGGATCTCCGTGCTATGAAGTTCAGGTTGGTCCAATTTGCCTCGCAAATCATCGCGATAGAGTGTGATATCAAGCGTCCCAACCTTCACGCTGTGTCCCTCGATTTCCTCGATCTTCGCGGCAATGCGGCGGGC
>CAZOIM010000116.1:0-12321 GCA_964579855.1 uncultured Ignavibacteriaceae bacterium
CGGAACGTACAAATGAAAAAACCTCATCTGGTAACAGAGGCAGTCTCTCCGGATTTGCCAAAGGATTATTTATTGGTGGAATACTCGCGACAGTCGCTGCTGCAGTGTTTGCGATGAAGGTTGGAGTGGAGTTGGGGAGCGTGGTGCCAAAAGCAGAGGGAGGTATGCGACAATTAGCTGAGTCCAATTCAGAGGCACGTGTTGCAATTACTGACGGTGCAAAACAGGGTGCCAAATCAGGCAGAGTGTGGCGAGTGATTTTCTATATTGCTTCGGGTATTGCCATGTTTGCTGATTCAAGAAACAAAAATAACTAGTCGAATGCCTGCGCGCAAACATAGAGACGTTATCAACGGAACGCGATTCCTCATTATCGCAGCGGCGATTGTGGTCATTACCTACGGCATCAACCAGGCTCAGTCGGTTGTTTCATTGTTCCTTGTCTCCGTATTCCTCACTCTCCTTGGGACGCCAGCAGTCCTTTGGTTGGAACGGAAGCGTATTCATACTCTTTTGGCAGTTATGCTCGTCATGGCGTGCATAATTGCTCTCTTATTGATCATCGGAGGACTTGTCGGCGCATCCCTCAGTTCATTCTCGGATTCACTTCCACTGTATCAAAAGCGTCTTCAGGATCAAGCATTTGACCTCAGGGGATCGTTGGCTGCGAAGGGATTTGTCATCACGGACAAGGTCCTGCTCGATTATCTCAATCCCGGATCCGTGATGAGCTTGACGGCCGGCCTGCTTTCAGATCTGGGGTCAATACTCTCCAACATCATTCTCATCCTGCTCACCGTTACGTTTATTCTTCTTGAGGCATCGAGCTTCCCGATAAAGCTTCGTTCTGTGATGGGCGAGCCGCATCGGGTGTTCCCACAGGTTACGGTCTTTGTCAACGACATCAAGCGCTACATGATCATGAAGACGGTCATCAGTCTGATCGCGGGCGTCACAATAACCATATGGCTGATGATTCTCGGGGTGGATTATCCGGTTCTTTGGGGATTCATCGCATTTCTGCTTCACTTCATACCAAATTTGGGCATGATTATGGCGGCTATTCCCGCAATGCTGCTGGCATGGATCCAATTCGGTATCGGGAGTTCACTTCTCGCAGGTGCGGGCTATTTTATTGTCGGCTTCACGCTGGGAAATGTGGTTGAGCCTCGGTTGATGGGTCGTAAGCTCGGATTATCGACCTTGGTAGTATTTCTTTCACTTATTTTTTGGGGGCAACTCCTCGGCCCGATCGGGGTCGTGCTGTGCATCCCGTTCACCATGACATTGAAGTTTGCTTTCGAATGCAATGAGAGTACTCGATGGATAGCCGTATTGCTCGGTTCGGAAAAGCCCGCAGTAACACTGCCATTGATTTGAAAGACGAAAACACAGGCGAGCACCTGATTGTCCAGGCACTCGAGATATATGATGTGACTTAGAATCCGCTCCACGAACGCTCATGAAGGCGGCATCGCAATGAGGAAATCATTTTGGTTTGTGTTCTCGATTCTCATGGTTTTCTGCATTGGTCCCACTCAATTCGCGCATTCCCAGTCCAATGCCAATGATTCCTCCATTCATCCTTATCACGTCAATTATGGAGTCACCGGGACTATCATTGGTGTCGGTCTTTCAGCAAATTACTTCGGCACAGGGTTGGTCTTCCATAAATCCGAGTTGTCTCCTCTGGAATTGCAGGGGTTAAACAAGAATATTTTCAACGGTATCGACAGTTGGGCCCTTCATCAAGATCCAACGAAGATGGTTCAATATGGAACCTATTCTGATTATGGTGTAGCAGTTACCGTTGTTCTTCCGGTCTTCTTGATGCTTGACAAAAAAATTCAAAAGGATTGGCTCGACGTACTTCTCATGTATGTCGAGACTATGTCTATTACGCCGAATATTTATGAATGTAGTCCTCTCGGCGTAAACTTTCAGAATCGAATCAGACCCGAAGCGTACTACGATCAACTGTCGCTTGGCCAGAGAACAAGAGCGGATAACCGGAATTCATTTTACAGCGGCCACGAGGCGGTTGTGACGGCATCGACGTTCTTTATGGTAAAAGTGTACAGTGATTACAATCCCGGGATAGGATACAACAAGTATCTCTTGTATGGCGCAGCGATGATTCCTCCGCTCATTGAAGGGTATCTTAGAGTGAAAGCGCTTGCCCATTTTCCGTCCGACGTCATGGTCGGCATGGGTGTCGGGGCATTATGCGGCGTGATTATTCCTGAATTCCATCGGATTCGTGACAAAAACATATCCCTTGGCATGTATGCTTCTCCTGTTGCAGCAGGTATAACGGTCGCGTGGAACCCGGATTTCCTAAAATAGCGTACGAAGAGGGGAACGAAAAACCTGTGATGTTTCGGAGTCGGCTTCAAACCTTCCCTGACTGTCGTTGACAATCGCCGGAAAGGTGTATCTGCCTGTCGGCCTCACCGGAACCTGAGGAGTGCTACTCTTGTGCAAAACCTTCCGCATCCCCGCCTCATGAAGGATTAACTACTCTTTCATCCCTTTGGACGATTACTTCGTGGCAAGCTATCCACTACCTTTCTGAGAGTGGGAAACCTCGCTCGAGGAGAACATCATCACTCCGATGATTCCCTGTAGACATTTTAGATAAGCTCCGTCGTGAGCATTCTCTCGATGAATTTTGGGGATGGATTTGGGAAATGAAAGGACTATTGTTTGCTGTGCCGTTTCTAATGCCAGTCGACGTTTTGCGCGAAAATACCTCTCCGCCTCCGTCAGTTGACAGCATGGTGGAAGACAAACGTCGGGCGTCAGTGTTGTTATGAGAACTCTTCGCCTGAAAAATATCTGGTTGTTACTGAGGGATTCGGCGATTGCCTGGGATGATGACAACATTGGGCAGCAAGGTGCTGCACTTTCTTTCTTTACCGTATTATCTCTCTCGCCGCTGCTTATAGTAGTGATAGTGCTTTCAAGTTTCGGATTCGGTCGGGAGGCAGCGAGCGGCCATCTCGTCTCTCAAATTCGCGGATTAATTGGCATTGAAGGAGCGCGGTTTGTTCAAAGTCTGATCTCAAACGCATACAAATCCGACGCCAATCTTCCAGCAACGATTTTCAGTGTCGCCATGGTTCTGGTGGGCGCATCGGCGGTGTTCATTTCACTTCGCGATTCACTGAATACGATCTGGCACATTCAGCAAAAACCGATGGGTATCGTTCGCGCGTTCCTTCGAGGTCGATTTTTGTCCTTTGCCATGATACTGGGCATTGGTTTCCTTCTACTGGTATCCCTCATTCTCAGCGCGGTTCTGGCGGCCATGGGCGACTATCTGAGTAAACTCCTTCCCATCCTGGCGGGCTTGGTCAGCCCTCTTGATTTCATAATTTCATTCATTGGCATCACGGCCATCTTCGCATTCATGTTCAAGTTCCTTCCGGCCGCAATTCTAAAATGGAAGGATGTGTGGGTTGGAGCCGCGGTGACGTCGCTACTGTTTTCAATCGGAAAGCTTCTAATCGGGTTGTATCTGGGTAATGGTGCCATAGGTTCAACATTCGGCGCGGCGAGTTCGCTTGTCATCATCATGCTGTGGGCGTACTATTCTTCACAAATTGTCCTCTATGGTGCTGAATTCACTCGCCTGTACGCAATGAGATTTGGTTCTAACATTCTTCCAGACGAGAATGGACTTCGTATCGTTATCCGGAAAGTTAAGACCAGGCCCGCTCACCTATCCCGTCGTACTAGTCATGGATCCGAAAAACATTAGTGATCAAGATGCAGATGAATAATACTTTTGCGTGAACAAGGGAAGGTCAATATTTGATTTGGTGCGTTTGTGAAATCTTAGCCATTGAGAACTGAAACCATGGATTCAGAAAACAAAATGCCGGTTGTCATCGGTCACCATAATGGTTTCTTGTAACTGACATAGGCCTCGCATCAGAAAACAAATATGATTACGAATTGGAAATCAATGCAAGAACGGAATCTCCTTCTGCCCCCGTCGCAAGGCGAAAGTGGCGGCAACTTTGACGAGAAGGGAATATTATGTCATACGTACTGTACGTCGTTGGATATTTGATCGTAATCGGCGGATTGATTTACGGCGCCGTCCTTTTGCATGTACCCACACCGTGGATTGTCGTAGGTTCCGTGGTGCTCGTGGGTATCGCAATTCTGACGGGTGTCAAAGCCACACGTCAAAAAGATCCAAGTAACTAGTCACTGTTTTGTTGGTGTTTTCGTTGCAACCATGGCGTTGTTGCCATGGGGCAATTCTTATTCATAGATAAAGGTGAAAACCATGAACACAGGAAAAGTATTACTAGGTATCGTCGCAGGTGCCGCAGCCGGCGCCATAATGGGACTGCTATTTGCACCGGCAAAAGGTTCCATGACGAGAAAGAGAATAGCTCGGAAGAGTGAAGACGCGAAGGAAAAGTTCGGTGAGTACATCGATGTCCTGGCTGACGAGTACAATAGCGTGAAAGATGGAGCTGCAGACCTTGCGAACAAGATCCGAGAATAGTATCCCTCTGTGATCGGACGGATTGGCCAGAAAGAACAAGATCAAAGAACGCCAGGGTACGTTTGTCTGCAGTAATCATGTTCGTGTATCCTTGATTGACCTCCATGAGATGATTCCGGATGGTGCGTGGACTGTTGTGTTCTGCAGTCCCGGTCTGGAGCGTTCTCAACATTCCCACTCTACGTACCCTCTCCATAGGAGGAACAAATACCGATCACATTCTCGATAGGTCAAAAGACCGAGACATACCTTCGCCGCGGCAGTAAAATAATCTTATGGTTACTCGTCGGCATAGTTAGTCTGATCATTCTCACCGTGGCGGCGCTGCAGTTACCGCAGGTGCAGCGTTCCATTGCCCAGATGCTCATGACGTCACTATCGAAAAAGACACATTCCCGGATTGAAATAGGTTCTGTCAGTATTGCCTTTACCAACTCGGTCGTTCTGCACGACATTTTCATCGAAAGCCGAAAGCAGGATACTCTGGTGTACGTTCATACATTGGCCGCCGACGTGAATTTGCTCGGCCTGCTTTCGCGGAACATCGACGTGAAGAAGCTCAAGGTTGAATTCCTCACCGCCCACATCACCCGGACCTTTCCAGACAGCAGCTTCAATTTCGATTTTCTTCTCGACGCTCTCCAATCCGATTCAACTGCTTCGGTAAACCATGCCGATACTTCTGCAAGAGCGGCCTGGACATTCCGATTGGAGGGGATAGATCTCAAGGACATACACAGTTCGTATGATGACGAAGTTGGTGGATTACATTTGTTCCTCCAACTCGGTACGCTAAAGGCATCCATCGACAAGTTTGACGTCAAGCGAGTACAATTCCACGTTAACGAATTGTCTCTTGCGAATACAAGAGCGAGTGTCATTCAGTCAAAGACTTCGCCGCCCGGTGATTCGAGTCCTTCAAGTCCTTCAAAGCTAGATGTTGGCGTTGGAGCCTTGGCCCTGGAACAGATCCACTTCAAGTATGAGAATACTGTAACCGGAGAACGGATCGGCGTCGATCTTGGAAAATCCACTCTCCTCGCAAAGAAGGTCGATTTGCCGGGACACCATATTGCAGTGAAGAACTTTATGCTCGATAACACAAGCGTTGTTATCGCGGAATCCGAAGGCAATCAGAAGAGCGACGATACATCTCAAACCATTGTTCCGCCGTGGATTGTGAGCCTGGATCAATTGACGCTTAACGGGAATAGTGTGGAATATGATGTTGAAAACTTGGCAAAAACGAACGGAGTTGATTGGAATCATCTCCGAATCAATAGCCTGACAATGCGGGCAGAACATCTGTATTACAGTAAATACCGAATGACGGCAGACTTCAGTCGTGCCTCGTTTCGGGAACGTTCAGGTCTCGATCTGCGTGAAATGTCGGGAGGGTTCATGTTCGACGCGGTCCACGCGCAGCTCAAAGACTTCATTCTGGAAACAGCGGAAAGCCGAATTCACCAGAATGTTCTTCTCGGGTATGTATCGATCGATTCGCTCGCAAATCTTTCCCCAGCCGTTACCGTAAACGCAACCATTGATGATTCTCGGATTGCCGTTTCAGATTTGTTGTTGGTTCTACCGTCTCTTCCACTAAGGAATGGACCGGGAGCCGCAATTCGGTTGTCCTCCAAACTCTCAGGGTTGCTCGGGGACCTGAACGTGGAAGATCTCCGGCTTGCCGCTGGAGATTCGACGGCCATAGAACTCAGCGGATCAATCCTGGGCCTGCCAAATGTGGAGACAGCAAACTATGTTGTAAATCTGCAACTCCTGTCTACCACTCGAAGCGACATTCATGCGATCGTCGCCGATTCGTTGTTGCCCAAGGACATCATTGTGCCCGAATCTGTGCGGATAAGCGGGACCTTCAATGGCACACCACAGGATTTTGCGGCTTCAACGGACGTCGGTACGAGCATTGGCAGTCTTAAGGGGAATGTCACGTTGAACACGGACGAAAGCTCCGATTCGACAATGAGTCGGTGGAAGGGAAACGTCGTCGCGGACGAGTTCGATGTTGGATCACTACTTGACGACCAGTCAACATTCGGACCTGCATCGCTGACGGCTTCCTTTGCCGGTACAGGGTTAAGCAAGGACGACATCGAAGCTCAGGTTGATGTCCAGGTGGACGATGCCATGATAAACGGGTATTCATACCACGGACTCGCGTTTCGTGGAACTGCAAGTCCCAATATGTTTGACGGCACGGCTGAGATCCAGGATTCGAGTATCGACTTTGTATTCAGCGGAACCATCAACACGAGCCAGGAGGATCCAACATATAAATTTACGCTGGACTTGAATGGAGCCGACCTGGGCCGGCTTAACCTCACCTCCGATGATATTCGCGTTGCGGGAAATCTAACATCCGATATCTCGGGAAACGATATCAACGATATTATCGGAACTATCAAAATCCGCAATCTCGTGATCATTAAGGACACCAAACGCTCTGTCATTGACTCTGTCGTGTTCAGCTCGATAAACAATCAAGGGAAAAAACACGTAAGCATTGCGTCACCGATCCTCTCCGGCGAACTCGATGGCACGATCGTTCCCGGCGATGTTCCCGAAGTGGTAAGACAGCAAATTGCCGGTTATTTGAAGCGTTCAGGGATACAGGCCAGGAAGGATGTCAACGCCCAGGATTTCACATTTCATTTCACAGTTCGGGACCCGACTACTCTGTCAGATATTTTTGTCCCGGAATTGCGTCGACTTTCCATCGCGACTGTTCACGGCAACTATATTAGCGACAAACAGAGCCTCAACGTGAACATTGATGTCCCAAGGCTAGATTACAGCGATTTTACCATCGACAGCCTTGCCATAAGAGTCACCTCGGATGCGGATTTCATTCAGGCAACATTCAGCTCGGCTTCGATTGCAGACTCATTGATCCGGATCTCCAATCTGCAACTTACCGGCAAGGCCGGACACGACAGTATCGAAGTCGCACTGCAAACCAAGGGTTCGAACGGTTCGACAAAGATGTTTCTTGCCGGAGTATTCAGCCCTGTTCCCGACGGATACAAGTTTCGATTCAACAAGGACGGAATTGTTCTTCAAAACTCTCCTTGGGACATCGCTCCCGACAATTACCTGCTCTTGGGGAGCAACTATGTTATTGCACACAATGTTGAGCTGCACGGCGCCGGGCAATCTCTTTTGCTTCGGAGCGTTGACGAAAAATCCCATCGCTCTCCGCTCAAAATCGAATTCGGCGAATTTGAACTTTCCACGCTGTCGCGAATCGTTGAACGCGACACCGCCCTGCTCGGCGGCCGACTCAACGGAAATGTGGCGCTGCTCTATCTGGACAAGAGAACTGCTTTCACGTCTGATCTCACAATTGAAGACTTCAGTTTCGGTCAGAGGCATGTCGGCGATGTTACTCTACGCGCCAACAATCAAACAGAAAATACCTACAACTTGACCATGGATGTTACCGGCAATGGGAACCAGATCGGTGTGCGGGGTCAATACCGGAGCCAGGCAGGCGGGAGCCAATTGGACATCACGTGTGACTTCTCGAAAGTGAATCTGGCAAGCATCGAGGCATTCACCTTCGGCAACGTACGCCGGCTTTCAGGTACGATGACCGGTGGTTTGCATTTGACGGGAACAACGAAGAAGCCTTCCGTTTCCGGCGAGTTGAATTTCGCCAATACCGCCTTCGAACCGACCTTCCTGGATACGTATCTACATCTCGATAATGGCAAGGTAGCGATTGACGGAAGAGGAGTCGAGTTCAAATCGTTTGATCTCGTGGATACTCTTGGCAATGTAGCTTCACTAAGCGGACATTTGTATACAGAGGACTTTCGAAGCTATAGTTTCGATCTGCGCGCCCACACCAACAAGTTCCTTCTCTTGAGCAAACCTGCAAGTCGCGATGCTCTTTATTATGGCACCATATTTCTCAACAGTGACGTTTCCATAAAGGGAGATCAGAATAGACCGATTATCACTGTGCAGGCAGAACTTGCTAAAGGTACAAATCTCACATTAGCTTTGCCTGAATCGGAACTTGCTATCGAGGAGCGGCGTGGAATAGTGCGATTCGTTGACTTCAGTCATCCACCCAACGCCATCATGTCCCGACGGAAGAGTGGAATCGAAAAAGATACTACGAAATCGAAATTCTCTACAATAGACCTTACATCAAATATCACGGTCAACAAGGATTCCAAACTTCGGATTTTGATCGACCCCGTGTCCGGAGATTCTCTCGTTATTCACGGTGACGCGACATTAAGTTTCAGCATGGATCCAAGCGGGAAGCTTACTCTCACAGGGAGATACGAAATCGTGGAAGGGTCATACCAGCTTTCATTCGGCGATTTCATTAAAAGAGCATTCGTGATTGATAAAGGGAGCAGTCTCACATGGTTGGGATCCCCCTACGATGCTGATGTCGATATCACCGCCATTTACACGGTAAATGCTTCTGTGTTGGATCTGATTCAGAATGAGCTTGCCGGTACAAGTCAGGAAGAACGCAATAAATATAAGCAGGAGGTCCCCATCCAGGTCTACCTTATGATGAAAGGTAAACTCCTCAGTCCGGATATCCACTTTAGACTTGATATGCCTCCTGACCAGAGAGGCGTGTTGAACGGATCTGTGTACGCGAAGCTCAATGAATTGAATGGTCAGGAATCCGAATTGAACAAGCAGGTTTTTGCACTCCTGGTTCTGGGCAGATTTATCTCGGAAAGTACGATCGCATCAGCATCTGGTAACAGCGGACTGTCCGATCTAGCACGATCAAGCGTCAGTCAGATTCTCTCGGCGCAACTCAATCGGTTGTCCCAACAATACATTGCAGGAGCGACCCTCAATGTGGGAGTGGAGTCCTATCAGGACTATTCCACGGGCAATGCCGAAGGTCGGACCCAATTGCAGCTGGCCCTCTCGAAACAACTGTTCGATGAACGCGTGACAGTCCAGGTGGGAGGAAATGTGGATCTTGAGGGTCGGCGAAGTCAGCAAAACTCACTGAACAGTTTTGCAGGAGATCTCAAAGTGCAGTACAAACTGACCGAGGATGGTCGTTGGCAGCTTGAGGTCTTTAGGCAGAATTCCTATGAAGGAGCGATTGATGGAGACATTACCAAGACAGGTGTGGGTGCTGTCTTTACTATAGATTTTGACAGACTCTTCGGCTTGACAATGAGACCCAGTCCCGAAAAAGAAAAGAAATAAATGCGAACACCATTTTCCATTGTTGGCTCACTATTTCCGCTCGTCATTGCCGGAGCCCTTTCGTTGTTCATTCTGGGATGCAGCAATACCAGCTATCTCGCCAAAGGCGAAAAGCTGTATACAGGGGCGACTGTGAGTATTGAAGAAAAGGGAGTTGTCCCTGATAAGAGCGGACTTGAAAGTCAACTGGATCTGATTGCCAAACCGGATCCGAACACAAAATTGCTCGGACTCTTCCATTTGAAGTTGTGGCTGTACAATGTCGGTATTTTCAAAGGAAGCATGGGAGAGCCGCCGGTGTTATTGCAGTCTGTTGTGCCCGATCGGGTTGCTGCGAGAATGGGCAACCTATTGGAAAGCAAAGGATACTTTGGCGCGGATGTACTCTATACGGTCCACGAAGATGAAACAACCGCGGATATCCAATACAATGTTGCACTCCGGGAACCATACAGGATTAATGGTATCAGCGTAAAGGGGGAGAACACAACGTTGCTGGATGAGATTCGTTCCACGATGAGAGAGACCATCCTTCATCCCGGAGACCAATACGATCTCGTGATTCTCAGACGGGAACGGGAACGAATAGATGCCGCTCTCAAGGAGAAAGGCTATTTCTATTTCTCTCCTGACTTCATTGTGTTTCAGGCGGACACAAGCGTAGGGAAAAAGATTATCGATCTTTCACTTCAAATCAAAGACGATATACCCCTTGAAGCAACTCGCTTCTATACGATTGGCAACATCTACATTCACTCCGGTTATTCGCTGAAGCCCGACAGTATTTCAACATTTGTCTGTGACACAGTAGAAGTTGGAGGTTGTTACTACGTTGATCTTGACAATACATTTAATCCCGGCGTCATAGTTCGTTCCGTGTTCTTTCGGAAAGGGGCCCGCTACAGCAGAAAACAGCATGAACTGACACTCAACAGGCTTATGAATCTCGGTGTATTCAAGTTCGTGAGTGTACGCTTTGGCGAAGTCGATTCAGCGGGCACCCCGCGTTTGGAACCGCATATTTATCTCACGCCGCTTTCAACAAAAAGCATTCGCTTCGAATTGCAGGGCGTTTCCAAATCCAACAATCTTGCAGGTCCGGTGTTTACTTCCAGCTTCCGAAACAGAAATCTGTTCGGCGGAGCCGAGCTTTTCACGCTGACTTTTGAAGCTGGCTTTGAGGTCCCCGTCGGCGGCGGACAATCAGGAACCAACTCCTACGAAGTCGGAACGCGAGGAGAACTGCAATTGCCAAAATTCGCCACTCCGTTCACGCTTGAGAACGTATCGAGTCTCTTTGTGCCAAAGACGCGCATCGTATTGGGAACAAGCTTGCTGAACAGACTCCAATACTATCAGCTCTTTTCGGTGGATGCGTCGTTCGGTTATAATTGGAGAGAATCCATTACGAAGGAGCACAGCCTTAATCCGCTTTCGATCACTTTTGCACATTTGGCGAACACGACGCAAAAGTTCAACGATTTACTGAGTGCCAACCCATTGCTGAAGAAGAGTTTCGATCAACAATTTATCATCGGACAGAACTATTCTTTTACGTATAACGACCAACTCGAAGAGGGCCACAAGAATCATCTGTATTTTAAAGGAAGTGTGGATCTCTCCGGAAACATCATCCAACTGGGGCAGTCTCTGTTTCTCAAGAACAAAGCAACCCCCGAGAGTCCGTATCAAATCTTCGGGACAACATATTCTGAGTACTACAAATTGGATATAGACGTCCGACACTATTACAACACTGCCGATCAACGTACGTCCATCGCCAGCAGATTCATTGCAGGAATCGGTGTCGCATATGGAAATTCCGCCACCATGCCCTATGTAAAGCAATTCTACATTGGGGGAAGCAATAGCGTGCGTGCTTTTGGGGCACGGGCTCTGGGCCCGGGGTCGTACAGAATTCCTGACAGCGTTGTGGCAAAGACCTTTATTGACCAGGCCGGGGATATTACGTTGGAAGCCAACACGGAATACCGGTTTCCCATCGTCAGCATTCTAAAAGGCGCGTTGTTCATCGATGCCGGCAATATCTGGCTCTTGCACGCCGATCCTGATCGTCCGGGAGGTACTTTCACCAGCAAGACATTCCTCGATGAGATAGCAGTCGGAACTGGTTTCGGTCTGCGGATCGATCTTTCTTTTTTCATTCTCCGGTTTGACCTTGCGATCCCACTACGCATCCCCTCGTTGCCCTTGGCCGACCGCTGGGTGATGAATAAGATCAATTTTGGGAGCCCATCTTGGCGGTCCAACAATCTTGCATTCAATGTCGCAATCGGATATCCCTATTAGGCTGTTTGAACTGGTGTCTGGGCATTTCGTTCCCTGGGCGATCGCATCCTGGCATCACATCCATCTAAATTCCGTGGAAGAACCGTTCTCCGCCTGAAAGAGAGCTCTTTCTCCTGCGTTTTCCCGGCTTCGCTGCCCTAGAATTAACCTATCAGTCGTTTCTCGAACCGATGGTATGAAGTTTTGATCTTCTCCTCACCAACAAACTCACAGTGCTCGCAGAGTGGGATTAACTACTCTTTCATCCTTTTGGCTGATAACGCTTT
>CAZOIM010000117.1:0-2317 GCA_964579855.1 uncultured Ignavibacteriaceae bacterium
CACCATCAAAGTTACTCACTTCGATCCCGCGAGTGAAGTAAGGTTCTTTCATCATATCCCACGTCAAATCAAAGTCTTCAATCTGAAGGTCCTTTACGTATTGGGCATAGAATCCTGGTATGTCGTGCTTGAAGATCGTGAGCTTTGGATCCAGGACCGGGCGTAGATCGAAGTTACCGCCGGCGATGGTGTTAAGCTTACTTTCTTTCATTTGGAGTGTCACGTTATCAAAGGAAATACCCTCGATCACGCTTTCCGGCGTGCCAAACACAACGATACCTGACTCTCCTCTGCACAGAATATTTTGAAATTTCACGTTGCGGATAGTCCCCGGTTTCACATCCTTCAACAATCTGACAGCGGAGACGTGAATGGGATCTCCTTGCCCCCACCAGTCACCAGTCTGCAACCTTGTCTCGATAATCATGTTCGAAAAGATCAGGTTCTCAATTGAACCCTGATCGCGCGCGAAGATGCCGATCCCTCGGTTCGAATTCGTGATCGTGATGTTGTTGAACAGATAATTCCGCATCGGGTTCTGATCGAACCCTCCAATACGAATTGCGGCTGAGCGGGACTGCAGTGTGCAGTTATTCACCGTAATGTTCTCCGACGGATGCTTGATGTGCTTATATCCGGGGAGGTCGAAGTGATGATCATATCCTGTTAGCACGATACAATCATCCCCGGTCCGTATGTCACAGTCCGACATCTCAACGTTGCTGCAAGAAGTGAAATCTATCCCATCGTTATTCGGCACCAGCATATTTCCCCAAATTCTCAATCCGGATATGACCACGCCATCGCAATCTGCCATATGTATTGTCCAGAACGGAGAATCTTTGATCAACGCATCACGCATGGTCACGTTCCTGCAATTGGAGAAGATGATCATTTGGTACGGACGGTCTTTTGGAACGAGCGGACCGTCCGCGACTCCTTCGTGAACCTCTCTGAAATGTTGCTTCTGTCTTGTCCATGCCGAACCTGCGCTGTCGATTTTCTTGGGCTCGTCCAGCACCATGAATAGGTCACCGTTCCCATCGATTGTTCCGAGACCTGTAATCGCGACGTTCTCAGCATCCTGCGTGAAGATAAGGCCGACCAACTTCCCGTCCAGATAGTAGTCTTTGAGGTTCGGGCTGCCTTTCAGAACCCCGCCACTTTCTAAATGAAGGTTCACGTGACTGCGAAGACGAATAGTTCCCGTCAAGAATACTCCGGACGGAACAGAAACCGTTCCGCCCCCACCGAGTGCACACGAATCAATGGCCTTCTGGATTGAAGCAGTGTTCAACATTGTTCCGTCAGCGACGGCGCCGAAGTCTTCAATGCTGAAAACAGGACTTTGAGCCTTCGCAGACAGATGAAAAACGAAAAGGAGTACCGTGAGGCTCTGAACGAATCTCTTCATGATAAATACCTGGTTAAAATGTGGAAGTCTCCCGTTCATCCTGACACGAGGATTTGAACCCAGATGACCACCTCCGTGTGGAGCATCTTACTGCGGAAGGTCCATCGGATCATCGGGTTTGTAGCGCTTGTAGATTGTGTAGTTGGATCCAATCCGAATCGGACGTGAGAAATCGTCTATGCCAAGTCGTCGTACCTGATCTCTTACGTGCTTGGGATATCTCGCGATGTCCACTGCGCCGATGAATCTGCCGATCGGATTCGACGCCCCTTGAGCTGTTTGCTTGATAAGAGTATCGAAGTCAGAACCATTCTGCAGAAGTGCATAGAGTGAATCTGCCATCTGTTGGGAGTTGGCGTTCAGTTCACCAAGGGTCAACACCGTCGGCTCTTGCACCTGAAGAATAATGGTGTTTCGAATCCAGCGACCCGCTTGCGCATTATCAAGTTTGTCCGTGGCGAATTGCCATTGCTTCATTGAGTCAATCGCAGCGTGGTCCCAATCGGGATCGCCGCTCGATCCCAGAAACCTGACTTCCGTCACCGACCCGTTCCCCATGACGTGGAAGAGAACTT
Organism: uncultured Ignavibacteriaceae bacterium; assembly: GCA_964579855.1. GTDB lineage: Bacteria > Bacteroidota > Ignavibacteria > UBA10030 > UBA10030 > JADGQA01. Next base: position 1,990 of record CAZOIM010000117.1, read on the forward strand.
TGAGTTTGAGGCCATTTGTGGGAAAATTGGCAGCAACAATAGGTAGTGATGTCATGGTGACGAGTTCCGGTTGATCCGAGGGTGGCTCTGCAACCTGGGTTGTCGCGCAACCGGCAAGAATTAGTGATACAATGAACGAGGAAATGATTAGGGATTTCATAGCAGCTCCTTGTATTCTTAGATTTGGATAGATTCCCATCCACCTCAGCCCGACGTTGGAGCGTCTTACGATGATCAATTCTTACCGCTATTTCAAGAGCAACAGTCTCTTCGTCTGCACATATGATCCGGCTTCAATCCGGTAAAAATACACGCCGCTCGCCAACTT
>CAZOIM010000117.1:2417-12255 GCA_964579855.1 uncultured Ignavibacteriaceae bacterium
AGTGGGGACAGTAAGGTAGTCAAGATCCATCCAACCCCACGATAGCTGCATCTGAATCGTGTTTTGCCCTGCAACAAGAGGCACGGTGATTCCGGTTTCGTACCACGTCGTCAAGGAAGCACCGCTAAAAATCAGCGCCACACCAGGAGCTCCGTTGACAATGATGAGTTGGGTTTTCGGACTGGCATATTCCAGCCTGAAGCCAAATGCGATGGGGTAATTCCCCGCCGGAGCCACATTCGTAAACGTCCAGCTAATTATTGTGTTAGGATCATTTGTCTTGATATTGAGATAGGAACCTCCGCTCGATCCGGCACCGCTTGCCACAAGGATGTTTCCCAAATCTCCCTGGCGCAGAGTTCCTTCGGCTTCCAGTCTTGACATTGGGGGCAAGCCGAATGAAAGTTGCACGACATTGGAAAACCCTTCGTGGCCGTGATTGTTTGTTGCGACAGCCTTCAAGGAGTATTGTCCGGATGATATATTCTTCCACGTAAATGTGAAATAGCTGGTGTCTGCGACTACGGAATCTGCCGATAATACCGATCCGATTTTCTGTGTATCGGCAATGAAGAACTCAACGGAATCGATCGCAAGAGTATCAATAACCTTCACGCGAATCGTCATTTGTGTGCTGTCTGGGAATGAAGAGCTGGTCAACGGACTGGTAATGGTCACCGTTGGCCAATCTGCTGCGATCCCGAGGACGTCGACATCACTCCTGTAGTTGTTCCACATAAATTGTATCGCTGCCAGCATATCTGCGTGCGTCGTAATCCCGACATCTGTCCATGACCAAGCAAGCGCGCCGGCGTAATTGTTTGCGTACAATATTGCGAAAAGACTCTGCTTCGAATAAGAAGTATAGGCGCTGGTAAAGTCAGTTATACCAAATTCAGCGACAACAATAGGTTTGTCGAGTCCCCAAGTGGCTGCGGCGTTATGAAACGGCGACAACGAAGTACCACCCCACGTGTAGTAATGCACTTCATAAAAATCAAGCGTTCCGAGCGAATCTCCGCCCGCCGCTTTTAGACGATCGTCCCTATAATAGTTCGAAGTCGGTCCATCTGCGACACGCTGTAAATAGTGACGGAATTCGTCGGGGCTGAGCGACAGTCGATTCCTCCGATTAAATTCATCCCTCATTGCCTGTTCTTCTGCGAGACTATTTTTTGCGAGGCCTGGACTTACACTGGCAGGGAAGGTGGCAATGTCAGAAAGGCTCTTGAAACTCCACGCCCCATTGGTGACTTTTGCTGAAGGATCCGTTCGATGTATTGCCCCGGCACACAGATTTACGAATCTTTGAATCGTCGCCATCGTGACGTGTTGATCAGTCCCGTAGAAGTACCAATAATTACTCATTCCTTCTGGTTCATTGAAAATTTCCCAGGCAAGTATGCCGGGATGCCCTTTGAGCGAATCAACCATCGGAATGAGACAGTTCTTTATGTATGCGCTTATGAATGCGGTATCATTGAGAAGCTTCAAATTGCGATTCACGACGGTCGCGCTGTTGGTGGACCGTAACATGTCGAAGGACCAAAGACAAAGGTTCAAGCCGATTTCTCGTTCCCACGCGAGGTTCAGAGCGTGCTTCAAGTTGGGGATCGTATTGGCTCCGGGACCTATAACAAGACCTGTGTCGTTAAACTGCGGAGTGCTTGCCCCATTCGTGTGCAGCCACCACCGCATGGCATTTCCACCGCTGTTGTGGATTTGCAGCAGAATGTCCGCGAATGAAGCGTAGTCGACGGTACCTGGTCCGATATCGTTGGCGAAACTCATCCACGCCAGGTTCCCGCCGCTAAGGAACAGCTGTTGATTGTTGTACGGTACCCGCGTGTTTTGGGCTGAGGATGTGACAGAAAGAAATCCAAACAGGCTAACGAAGGCTACAATCTTTCTCAAGCGCATAATTCCTCCCTGACAACTACAGACTGCAATGTGAATTTACGATTCTCGAGGCAGATAAACGAACATCCCTTTGTGTCAGTTTACCAATACAATATCCGTGGTCAAACGTATATCTTTTAACGACGACCCGACAAGCAGAGTGAATTTCCCTTTTTCCGCAGTCCATTGTTTTGCGACGGGATTCCAGAACGCGAAATCGAGGTTGTGCAGATCGAACGTCACGGTTTTCTTTTCACCGGGTTTGAGTTCGACTCTCCTGAATCCTTTGAGTTCCTTGTTTGGCCGGGGTACTGAACTGTGATCATCGTGAACATAGAGCTGAACGATCTCCGATCCGCTTCGTTGGCCAACATTTTTGATCGTGATCGTTACCCCAAGAACATCCTTGTTGTCGATGACAGGCTTGGTAACTTCCAGATTACTGTATTCGAATTTGGTATACGACAAACCGTGTCCGAACCAATAGAGTGGCTCGATGTTCTTTTTCTCATACCATCGGTAACCGACGAAGATGCCTTCTGTATAGTTGATGTCAAACATCGGATGAGCTTTTTCTTCCTTATCATTCCAACCCGTGTAGAGATCTTCGCCCTTGGGAAGGTATCCGAATCCTGGAGAATCCTTGAAGTCTTTTTCGATCGTGATCGGGAGTTTCCCCGAAGGGTTGGTTTTTCCCGAGATGATCTCAGCCAAGGCCTGATTGCCTGTCTGTCCTCCATACCACGCATACAGGATGGCTTTTGCCTTGTCGTTCCAGTCTGTCATGCGAATACCGCTGCCCGATGTGATGATGACGACGGTATTCGGGTTTCCAGCGACACATTTGCTGACCAGTCGCTCCTGGTCTTCGGGGAGTGCGAACGGACGGTCCCAACCCTCGCTGTCACTTGTGCCGATGTTGCACAAGATAACCTGAGATGACTTGATCTGTTCTGCAGTGGGATTCTTCACAAACATCACACGTTCACCGAATTCTTTTTTCAGCTCATTGAGCATCAGTCGCACATTGAATCCCTTCACGGTCGCGGATCCTCCTCCCATCGCCAGTGTATCCACATATTTTCCGGTCAGGAGGATAGTCTTGACTTCTGGTCTGATAGGCAAGAGGCTTCCTTCATTCTTCAGCAGTACAATTCCTTCAAGGGCAGTTTGCAGAGCAACGGATTCGTGCTCGTCAAAATTAACCTCGCCAGCAGAGTTTGCCGTTCGTTCGTCGAATTTCATCGCAAAGTAGGTCCGGAGTATGCTCTTCGCCATTCTGTTAATGTCTTCAACCTTCACGTTCCCTTGGGATACAAGGGTATGGGCATCTTTTAATGCGATTGCGAGAGGCATTTCCAAATCCTGCCCGGACCCGGCCAACTTTTCACCGTCATAAACAGACCACCAGTCCGTCATGACGAGCCACTTGAAGTCCAACTGGTTCCTCAAAATATTGTTGATGACATATTCGCTTTGACCGCACCATTCACCATTGAGTTGATTGTAGGAAGTCATGACGGCTTTCGCTCCGGCATCGATGCCCGCCTTGAACGGCGGAAGATAAATTTCGTGGAGCGCTCTCTCATCGACCACGGAGTTACTTCTTCTGCGATAATAGTCTGTGTTATTTGCCACGAAGTGTTTCAACGTGGCGATGGTCCCCGTGCTCTGGACCCCTTTGACGTATTCTTCAATGATCCTCGCTCGGAGATACGGATCTTCACCAAAATATTCGAAATTCCGGCCGCATTGTGAAATCCGATACTCATTCATCCCGGGACCAAGCAGAATTCCGATGTTGCCCGCCCTGCATTCTTCGCCAACCGCTTCCGCATAGTGGAATGCGAGTTCAGGATTCCACGTCGAAGCCAGGGCAATCGGGCAGGGGAAGGCCGTTGATTGTTTGAGCTGATGGTTTGCCAGGTCTTCATCTTTAGAGGTTTCACGGATATGAACACCTTGCGTGGCATCGGACATGGAGACTTCGTGGAGATTAAGCCTTGGGACCGCTCTGATGAAGAATGACTTGTCGCCTCCGACATAGGCAAACTTCTCGTCGAGGGTCATTAATGCCAGGACGGAATCGGCCAACTTGTCGGCTTGTTCGTAAGAGAGTGGCTTAAACTGATTCTTGTTCATATTCTGGGCAATGAGAATGAAACAGAAAGTACATGTGAGCATAGTCAACAACAATGATCGTGTGAACATCGTTCTTCCATTCTTAATATTCATGAGTGAATTGTGAGTTTCTTTCTCGTGGCGACCGCATCAATCGAGAACTGCCTCGACAGTGACTTGAGTTACTCCATTACCAGGCAAAGGAATCAAGGTACCCTCCAGTGGCCTGCCATCCACGGTGAGATGAACGAGGTTTCCTTTTCCTTTTCGTGTGACAGTGATGTCGTACCGAACTCCCCGGTAGGTCCTTGATACGGAAAATCCTTTCCACTTCGACGGAATCACAGGAGCGACCATCAGACCTTCGTGTGTTGGTCGTATTCCGAGAATGAACTGGGTGATCGCGTAATAATTCCACGCCGCCGTCCCCGTGAGCCAGGAGTTCTTCGCCTCGCCGTGGGATGGTGCGTCTTTTCCCGCGATCATCTGCGCATAGACGTACGGTTCGCAACGATGCCGGTCAATAATCTTCTCTCGCGCTGAAGGATTGATCCGGAGATAGTAGTCGAATGCACGATCACCGTTCCCGGTCATCGTCTCGGCAATGATGATCCAGGGATTATTGTGACAGAATATGCCGGCGTTCTCTTTGTATCCGGGAGGGTAGGATGAGATTTCCCCGAGGTGCAAATAGTATTTTGAATATGCCGGTTGCTGCAAAACAATGCCGTGCGGAGTAGCGAGCATCTTGTTGACGGAGTCAAGAGCCTTTTGTGCGAGGCCATCGTTCAACCCTATCCCCGCAAGAACGCAGAACCCTTGCGGCTCAATGAAAATCTTTCCCTCGTCACATTCTTTGGAACCAACTTTCCTTCCGAAATCATCGTATGCCCTGAGGAACCATTCTCCATCCCAGCCGTGAGCCTTGACAACAGCGGTCATTCGCTCCGCTTCCTTGCGATAGCGTCTGGCTTTAGAGTTCGAATTGCGTCGCTCGGCAATATCCGCCAACTCCCGGGCTGCCAACACGAAGAGTCCCGCGTCAAAAACCGACTCTGCAACTTTGCCATCTTTGTTCGTTGTCGTCTGAAAGGATTGTCCAGGTGTATCCGAAAAGCAATTGAGATTCAGACAATCATTCCAATCGGCGCGCCCAATGAGTGGCAATCCGTGGGGACCAAGACGGTCGAGCGTGTAACGAAGGCTGCGTCTGAGGTGCTCGTACAACGGTTTTTCCGTTCCGGTTTTGTTGTCGAATTGGACCGGAACTTCGAGGATTTTCCAATCACCGGTTTCTTTCAGATAGGCGGCAACGCCTATGATGAGCCATAGAGGATCATCATTGAAATTACTTCCGATGTCATTGTTACCGCGTTTGGTCAGCGGTTGGTATTGGTGGTAGGCGCCTCCGGTTTCGAGTTGTGTCGCCGCGAGATCAAGAATGCGCTCCCGGGCACGCAGGGGCAGCATGTGGACGAACCCAAGGAGATCCTGATTGGAGTCGCGGAAGCCCAGACCACGGCCTATTCCGGATTCGTAGAACGAAGCAGATCTTGAGACGTTAAACGTCGCCATGCATTGGTAGGCATTCCAGATATTCACCATTCTGTTCGCGTGCTCGTCCGGTGACTTGACCTGGTAGACTCCCACAAGCCGATCCCAATGTTCGCGGAGAACTGACAACGCATCGTCAATAGCAGAAGGCTTGAAGTACTTCGCGATGATCGGTTTGACAAGGCGCTTGTTGATGGTCTGGGAAGTCGCCGATACGAATTTTTGATCCTTGGGATTCTTGTGGTAGCCGAGCAGGAATGTGACTGTTCGCGTTTCGCCAGGCTTCAGATTGATTTTCACGTGATGCGAACCAATCGGTGCCCAACCGTGTGCAACGGAATTCCGTGAACGTCCTCGCACGACAACATCGGGATTGTTCCAACTCCTGTACGGTCCAAGGAACTCATCTCTCTGTGTATCAAACCCTGCAATCTTTTCTGAACATGCAAAATAGGCGAAGTGATCCCGGCGCTCGCGATACTCGGTTTTGTGATAAATGACGCTTCTCTCAACTTCAACTTCTCCCGTGCTGAAGTTCCGCTGAAAATTGGTTGCATCGTCCTGTGCATCCCACAGACAGAATTCGATACTCGAAAACATCGACAAATGTGCAGCTCTTTTTCTCACGTTGGCGAGACTGATCCGCCAGACTTCCAGATTCTCACCGAGTGGAACGAAATACAGGGTCTCAGCCTTGATCCGATTGAATGTTGAGCCAATAATAGTGTAGCCAAGTCCGTGTCTGCAGGAGTAGTCTTCAATCTTGTTTTGCGTTGGTTGCCACGAGGGGGACCAGAACTCTCCGTCCGCATTGTCGCGCAGGTAAATGTATCGGCCTCCGAAGTCGAACGGGGCATTATTGTAGCGGTAACGGGTCAAGCGACGCAATCGGGCGTCACGGTAAAATGAGTACCCCCCCGCGGTATTGGAGATAATACCAAAATAATCTTCGCACCCCAGGTAATTAATCCACGGAAGGGGAGTATCAGGTCTCGTGATGATGTATTCCCGTTTCTTATCGTCGAAATGACCGTAACGCATTCTCATTCCCTATTCACTTATGTTGGATATCAGTTCTTGAAGATACTCTCTTCAGCCAGAAAACCTCCGGGGTTCGCACCACTTTGATGCGATTTCTGAACGACCACTGCCTCCTGACTATTTCGCCAAAACCATTTTCTTACTCGAAACCAATCCGTCGGCGACCAGGGTGTAAAAATAGACTCCGCTTGGTAGGCGCGAGGTGTCGACTTGTATCTTGTGCAATCCTCTGCCTGTCCAACCATCGAAGAGGGTACGAACTCGTTGTCCCAGCAGGTTGTAAACCTTGAGGATAGCGTGAGTGTCGCGGGAAACAGCATACTCTATTGTTGTCGAAGGATTGAATGGATTGGGGTAGTTCTGCAGCAAACCGTATCCACGGGGGTTTGTCGATGGACGATTATCCTTCGTTAAACTAGTGGGCAACCCGTTGGGGGATGTGATCGCCTCAATCCCTATTGTCAGGAAAACCAGGGGAGCATTCCAATTGATCGCGATTTCATTAGAGGCATACGAATTTTGATCATCAGTATATGCTAATGCCGGTAATGATGACGGATAGGTTGCAACTCCATCTTCTTTGCCCGGATTAGGTCCTCCTGCCAACAATCCCGGCACCGGAGCCGCAATTCCATCTGAACCTGAAATGCGGTGATGGATATGCTGCGGCGATCGATTTCCGAAACCAGTGACAAAACAATATGTGGTCCCATTCCTTCCGAGCAAGTAATCCAGGTTGCCAAGAGCAGCCCGCAAATAGGTACTGTCTCCCGTCAACCGATAGGCAATAAGCAACTGCATTCCCTGATTTGCCGCCACAGCATTGCTTCCCCAACTGAACATCCACGATTGTGAACCCATCACCGTTTGATATGGAGAAGAGGGAATGAGTGACGTGAGCCAATTGGTCCACCCCACTAAGCGTGATCGCACGGTATTAGTGTCCACTTTTGCGGCAATCGTCTTAGAATACTTCGCAAACGTATTCATCCCAAGCACGCGTACATTCGCCCAGCCCGGAATATCTACAGAGCCCGAAAGCGGATTGGCAACCGTGAGAAACGAATCCTGCGCTGTGGTCACAAACAATTCCGCAGCCGCCCATGCAAATTCATCTGTTACATTGCCGTCGCCATATTCTCCCGTGTTGACGACCGGTGAGAACTGAGTATTCAATTGTGATTGATTATAATACACAGCCGGATTTTGCCTTGCCCAATTCCACGCGCTAAGCGCAGCTTGCTTGCATGAATCTGAAAAACCGGGAATAACGGAAGAAAACCTCGCAGTTATTCTTGCTGATTGTGCCATTACCGCCGCAAAATCCAACGTAGCTGCAGTAGACTTTTGCACGACATAGCGTGTTTGAGTATCATACCATGGCATTTCGAAGGCATCAAAGTTTGCATCAGTACATTTGTGATACACACCTCCATCGTTCGGATCTTGCATCGTCAACATCCAGCGGATGTTCCATAACGCCTCATTCAATATATCTGGAATTCCATTGCCACTTTCCGGAATATTGGTGGACAGCTGGCTGCAAAATTCAGGGAACCATTCATACGCCGAAAGAAGAGTGTATGTGGATATGCCTGAGTTGACAACATACTTATTATAGTCTCCCGCATCGTACCACCCTCGCGGGCATGAGATTATTGTACCAGCTGGGCGCTGCGTTGTTGCTGCCGATGGATGAACCAGCACTGTGGCATCCGGATGTCCTACTGCCCTAGCCCAAACTCCGGCATACTGAGAAACCAGCGGAATGGAGGCCCTTTGATAGTAGTATCCTTTCAAAGCACCGATTGCGAGATTCTCGTGGACGTGGTTCTTGATATCGAAGACGTTGGAATTCCCTGCGCCGGGAACAACGAGGGTGTAGGTACCGGACTGAATCAAGCCCGAAAAGTCTGCGATACTGACCGACTCACCAGAGTAGGACCACTGTTGCTGCGTTGACAGTGTACCTCGAAAAGCGGTATCACCAGTTGCCGTCGCTATGACGCAGAATGGACCTGGACCGAGACTTTTTACGACCGCCAATTTTGGCTGGGTCGGATAGAAACCGATTTGATTCATACGGATTGATCCGGCCTGTCGTGCCGTTGCGTTGCCAACCAGGGCAGAAACAATTCCGAAAAAGATCAAGTATCGAAAGTTCTTCATTTGATGAATGTCCTTAGCAAGCGTGTTCATGCAAGGTATGACGTCGGCTACTTTTTGACCTTACCTTGGATTGCGTCCTTAAAGAACTCTCCGGATTCCGTAAGCTTGTACGTGTTCCAGGATTCGAACATCCGTGGACCCCACTCAGGATCGAATACCCACGCGACCCAACTGATACCCTTGCCTTCGAGGTATGTGATGATGGTTTTTCCGTAATCCCCGTTATCTTTCATCCCTTCTTTACCCAACGTGAAACCGATTTCCGTTGCAATGACGGGATACCGATCTGCGGCAAATCCGAAATCTTCTTCCCATTTGGGTTCGTACGGCTTGCTCCTTTTGTGCGGGTACGGATGAGTGACATAGCCAATTCCCTGGGCATCGATCGGCTCGAAGTTCAGGGGTGTCAGATCATAGGCCCAATCGAATCCGGCAACGAGCGGAATGCGGTCTGGATCGTATGCACGGATAAGCTTGATGATATCCTCATTGATCTTTTTCCATTCGCTCCACGACATTGTGCCGAGTTCACCGCGATACAGTGTCGGTTCGTTGAAGATTTCGTAGAAAGCCGCGGTATTGTTTCCTTTGAAATGTCTCGCGATGGTACGCCAGAATTCGTACGTCTCGGTTTTCGACGTATTGTACATCGGATCCTGGAATAATTCCATTTGCAGGTTTCCTATGGAATGCCAGTCGATGATCACATACATGCCCAACTCGGTGCACCACTGGACGGCCTGGTCGAGCAATGCCAGGTACTTCGCCGGAGTGCGTTCCCGCCACGATATCGGATGTACGGGAATGCGGACCAGCATGGTTCCCGTTTCTTTCACTTTGACAAAATGATCTTTGGACCAGTGTCCCTGATGCTCGATCTTGTCGGGATCGGATATTGAAAGACCGCGAAACAATATCGTGTCGCCCCGCTCGTTCACAAATTTGTTCCCCCGAACTTGAATAAGAGAGAGTTTTTTTGCATCGGGACTGTTGAGAGGTGCTCCGATGTTCTGGTCATTCCACCAATCGTGATACTGTTTTGGACTCGCGTCTC
>CAZOIM010000118.1:0-8880 GCA_964579855.1 uncultured Ignavibacteriaceae bacterium
CAAGGAACCGATTCACGGTCTCGGCAGCGTTTGGATCAAACGCAAGACGCAATACTCGTTCCTCTTCAGTAACTGTCAGTCCGAACACTCTTTCAACATAGCCTATCAGCATTTCAAACATGTGAGTAGTACCGCGAGTCAAAGACAGGAGTCCGTTGAAATAGAATGCATATTTTTCCTGGCCTTGACCTATCGTGATCGCCCCTGGACAAATGAAATTTGCGATGAGAGCGCCGGATGTCATTCGATTAAAAATGAAATTAAGGACGACTCGATAATGCGTCCTGCGTACACGGAGCAACTCCATCAGCAGTTTGAACGGGTTGCGGTAGAGGATAAATATCCTATCAACACTTTTCTCATTTCGCACGATTTCGACATTTGTCTCACTTGCCAACACGCCGATATGCAATTGTGGATTTCTGGATTTAAGGATCCGGAAAATTGGAAGCGTGACAATCATGTCTCCAATTTTGTCGTAACGCAATATCAGAACAGAGTTAACGCTCGAAAGGTCAAGCGGTAGCGCCACGCGCTTATTCCTCAAGACGAGGCGAAACACGGGATACACAAACCACTTGCGCCAGGCACGTTCGAACACAACAATAAGATTCTTCATGTCCTGGCGACTACGCCTTTTGGCCTACGTGTCTGGATTCGTGCGCGTTTCGATGTTATTCGAAGAACCGCCTGGAACACCTCTTCCGGAGAAATGACACGAAGATCATCGACGTCTGCGATGAGAGCTTCGCTCCGTGTTTTGTACGGTTCCCAAATCTTAAGGTTCTTATCTGATTGAACGTACATAACAACGGACGGCACTGAAAACGCAGCAGCCAGGTGAACTGCTGAAGTATCGGGTGTGATCAGCAAGCCGAGGTTCCTGATCAAACCGGCGAATTCATCAAAAGAATTCGTCGGAGGAGCGACGACAACATTACTCAATCCGTTAGCAATCTGTTCGGCGAGTGCCTTGTGCGAAGGCTTTGAGAGTAACAAGATTTGACTCTTTCGGTACTTACTTCCGAGAAGTATAATCAATTTACGGAAATTGTCGATCCCCCAGAATCGTACATCGTGGCCGGCGGAAATATTGATTCCCAGTGTCTTTTCCCGGACCAAGCCGCTTTGGTCGAACACGCGATTTGAAAAATTCATCGCCTGCTCTGGAATTGTGAACCGGACCCGAAGGTCCTCGCGCGAAGGATCAATACCAAAAGGAATCAGCAATTTGGCAATCCGATCGACTATATGAGCATCCTTTCTCGACAACAACGGTACCACGATGTCATATGCATATGCGTTATCTTTTTGCAGGCCGACAGTCCAGCGGGCGCCCGATACCAGGCAAATGACTGTCGACGTGGCAGATGGGTTGTCCATGAGGTCGATGACGAAATCGTAATTCTCACGTCTAATTTTGGTCATCATCCTCATTGACGAGTATACCTGCTTATTATAGATCCAGCGTCTTCGTATGCTGGGATCGTTCGCCAACGCAAAGTGGTTGTTCGTGCTGAGCAAGACGTCAATGATAGCATTCGGATATTTGTTTTTGAGGGCCGCGAACAATGGGGTCGAAACGAGGACGTCTCCAATTCTGTCTTGTCTCACGAAGAGATATTTGCAGGAACCGTAATCCATCCCCCTTGCAGGCGATTTGCTCGTTCTGACCAGGGATCGGAGTGATTTAATAAGAAACCGGCGGAAGGCTAATTCAATATTCTTGAGTGCCAGATTCATTCGTTCGGGAAGCTGTTGCGGTACGTTAAGCAGAGAATTGCAGTGTGTAAAGACGCCTGTAGAGACCGGAATCTTTGTTAAGCAGCGTCTCGTGCGTGCCTTGTTCGACAATCATTCCACGGTCTAAAACAAATATCTGATCACAATGGAGAATCGTGGAGAGGCGATGGGCGATCACAAAGGATGTTCTGCCCCGCATCAGTCTATCCAATGCCTCCTGAACCATTTGTTCGGATTCGGTATCCAATGCGGATGTGGCTTCATCCAGCAGAAGTATTTTTGGATCACGGATAATTGCGCGAGCAATGGCAATTCTCTGACGCTGCCCTCCGGATAATTGCACACCACGCTCACCAACTTCAGTGTCATAGCCGCGTTCCAGGCGTTCAATAAATTCACTTGCGTTTGCAGATCGGGCCGCGGAGATCATTTCGGATTCGGTAGCATTCAGTCGACCATAGGCTATATTCGCTCTGATGGATCCACTGAACAAAACCACTTCCTGTGGTACAATTGCAATATGGGACCGCAGATAAGCAAGATCCATAGTACGAATGTTGATGCCGTCGATTGCAATCATGCCATTGACAACTTCGTAGAATCGCGGAATAAGGTTCACCATTGTACTTTTTCCGCTCCCGCTTGGTCCGACAAGAGCAATCTTCTTCCCCTGCTCGACAACCAGGGAAACATTGTTCAATGCCTGATTCTCTCCATTGTAGGAAAAACTGACGTTGCGAAATTCGACTTTTCCATTTAAGCGCGCCATCTTATCATTTGTACTCTCAATCTTTTCCACCTCCAGATCGAGCATTTCAAAGATCAGTCCTGCTGAGACCAGCGATTTCTGCACTCTAGCACCGCTTTCTCCCAAGGCTTTTACAGGCTTGGCCATGTTGATCATGATGAACAGAAAGAACGAAAGGTCTTTCAGTGTCATTGTTCCCTGGATGAACAAGTATCCGGTAAATAGCACGATAATCGAAGTAACAAGAGTATTGAATAGTTCATTTGTAGGACTCAGGAGCGCCATCACACGAACGATCTTCATTGCGTGATGATAGTTCGCTTCAACTTTTCTCTGAAATTCTTTCTTCTCAAAATCTTCACGCGTGAATGATTTGATAATTCTTATTGACGATATTTTTTCCTGCAAAAAGGCTGAAATTTCGGCGATAGTATTTGTAAGGTCTCTGCTGAAACTCCTGATGCGGTCGCCAAATTTTCTGGATATTTCCCCAAATATGATGAACACAACTATTGTGAAAACCGTCAAACGCCAATCAGTGAAAATTAACACACTTGCGAATACGAGCGCAAAAATAGCATTTTGCGACATTTCGACAAGGAGCGAGAGTGTCTGTTCGACGTTATTCACGTCATTCGTAACGCGGGACATAGTATAGCCTGTCTTGTTGGTATCGAAAAATCTGACAGGCAATTGGACAACGGTTCCAAATAATTCGTTTCTGAATCTCATGAGGATCTTCTGTTGCGCCGAACTCATCACATATTCGCGCACATAGACAAAACATGCTTTGAATAGCGTTATGATGAGAACTGCGAAAGCGACCTTCCCGATGACCCACATTGCGTCACTGTAACCATTTACTTGAAGAGAGACGATAGGGTGATCCCGCACCGTGATATCGAAAGGGACCACAATCGGCGCGTGGGCGCTTACAAGTTTTCCAACAGTTTGAAAGAACTCTATGAGCGTCGCCATTAAAGCCGAAGTCAGGACATCCGAAAGGCTCATGATTCCTACTGAGACCAGTCCGGCGACAACCCGCCATTTATGACGAACAAAGTACTTGAGTAGTCTGGTAAAGACGCCGATCGGTGTCATTGTGGTGCAGATTCAGAGAGACTGCGAAGTTTTTCCCAGGTGTAGATGCCCGTTTGATGACCATCACCCCAGTATACCTGGAGGGCATAGTTGCCGACTTGCTGCGCTCCTTTGAGCACGTATTTTCCGGGAAGTTCAGGCTGCTCCGCCGGTTTGAAGGTTTTCAAAAGGACAGTCTCACCCTGACAAGATGCGCAGGGGCATTGGTCACGCAAAAGCCGTATTGGAATTCTTGTTTCTGTCCCATCTCCCCATTTCAGGGACAGCTCGTCGGGATTTGGAAGGCTAATTTGTGTTGGGGTCAACTCAAGGTCCTGAACGTACCAGATGGTTCATCATTTAAGAAAAAAAGGACAACCATTGTTGATTGTCCTTTTCATATTCAATTCTATGGTAAAACTACACGTGGACCGTACCGGGCTCGAACCGGTGACCTCCACAATGCCATTGTGGCGCTCTCCCAAACTGAGCTAACGGCCCCTATAACTGACAATATACCCAACGATGAAAGGAAAGTCAATTTAGAATCTCGTTGCACCATGAGTGAGATTTGAGTAATTTTTGATGAAGACAAAGCATTGACCGACGTACAACTATCACGTTTTGAGCAACCATGATTCCATCGCAATCACAAACGCGGGAGCTTTCCCGAGTGGTTCTCGTGCTCATACCCTTTAGTTTCATTGCCGCTCTCGTTCTCCAATCCTGCAAAGACGAAAAACCGAACACCTCAAGTTACACGCTGCCTGATACCAATCTGAGTTATTCGCGCGACATCGACCCACTCTTTGCTCAGACATGTCTCGGATCGCAGTGCCACAGCGGAAACCCGGGGGCCGGTAATCTCAATTTGGAACCGCCCTCATGGAGCAATTTAAACTTCCATATTCCACAGCAAGTCGTACCAAAGGACACGAACAGCCTGCTCCTAAAATGGCTCGACGGTGCGTTCGTTCCAAGAATGCCATCAAACCAGAACCCATTGACATCCAACCAAATACACGGCATAAAAGAATGGATCAAAGAGGGAGCTAAGAATAACTAGGACTTGCTCTCGTTGCTCATTCGCACGTCCGTTGCCCAGTGTAGTTTCTTCCTCAGGACGTCGTAATAACTCGTGGTCTTTCTTTTCACCAGCCTTGCTTCACATGTCGCCTTTTGCACGACGATTTTGGCTGGTGAGCTCAATTGCTTCTCTTGCTGTCCATCTGCTGTAAGTTGAATTCCCGAGACTGTCGAAAGCACCCTGAGTTCAATAACAGAATCATCAGGGACGATTACGGGTCGTGCGGTGAGAGTGTGTGGGCAGATTGGGCTGATCGTGATGGAATGATTTTTCGGCGTCACGATAGGTCCGCCATTTGCCAGGGCATAGGCCGTGGATCCTGTCGGAGTCGAAATGATAATGCCGTCTCCTGTGAATGTTGCCAGAAACTCCTCGTTAACGTAGGTTTCGATGTTCATGACTCGAGAGGCTCCGTACTTCGAAACCACGATATCATTGAGAGCTGTGAACCGTGATTTCATTCCATTCCCGTACGTTTCCAGCATCATCCTCGTTTCAATCGTGTATTCATTACGGAGGATCTCATCAAGACACTCGTTCATTTCGTTAAGAGATACTTCGGCGAGGAAGCCAAGTTTCCCAAGGTTGATGCCCAGAATAGGTGTTTTACTCTTGGCGAGAAGGCGTGCGAATCGAAGAATCGTTCCGTCCCCTCCCAGGGAAATCAACATGTCGCAGGAGCTTCCGAGCTTCTCCTCTGAAACCAGGTTGGCGTGACTGACCTTAAGAGCGCGAAGGGTCGGTTTGATCGTCTTTGCCACTGCATCGTGAACAACAAAATGAATGTTGTCCCGGCAAAAACGCGTCAGCAATTGCTCAACGACGTGAGGCAGCTCAGCTTTGTCGAGATTCCCCGAAATTCCAAATTTCACTTCACTTCTCCCTCCGTTGGTTGAGGCTTGGAAGCTTCGTCGACGTAATTGAGTTTCAGCTCCTGTGACAAGTTAGCCATGAACTTTTCCTCATCCGCGGTAAGATTACCTTTCGTCTTCTCTTTCAACATGTCAAACATATCGATGATTGCTTGAGCCTGCTCAAGATTTCGTTCAATTTTATCGGTCGCCGGATTTTTCACTTTTCCCAAATACTGCATCGCAGCAGAGTGAAACATCATGAGGAGGCTAATAAACAGAGCATTGTTTTTTTCGTCGTTTGTCATCATCTATTCTCCATGAGAGGCCTTTGCCCGTTTCTGTTCCCACAGTTTTGCGTATTTTGTGAAGACGTAACACGAAGAAAGCACGCAAAGAATGAATCCCGCGAAACCGTCAAGAAAACCCAGTTTGAGAAAATACATGCGGAAGAAGGTCCAAAGAGGTCTGATCGTGATTTGGCTGAGACGGAATGAACGCCCTTCTTCCGTCAATTCGTCCGCGGCCAAAGAAGTATACTTGTTGAATTTCTCGAGGTAGTGTGTAAGAGAAGGATCGGTGTAGTGCAAGAGGTCTGAAGCCAATTCACCCACAGGGCCGTCGATATCCAGTCGTTCATGAACCCTGGATTCTGTGAATCGTCCTTTTCCGCGTCTGAAAAGCCTGGTTACTCGCCCTGGATACCAACCGCAATGAAGAATCCAGTGGCCAAGGAAGCTCGCCTTTCTGGGTACAGAGAACGCTGCTTCGGATCGTGGCCCCGATGTTAGAACTCTCCTGATTTCTTCCTTCAACGAATCGGAGACGCGTTCGTCAGCATCAAGCCAAAGTATCCAGTCGGATGAAGTCTGAGTAAGAGCGAAGTTTTTGGCGGCGCCATAACCTTCCCAAGGACGAACATATACCTTCTTCGTGAAATCCTTAGCCTTCAACACTGTAGCATCTGTGCTTCCTGCGTCCACAACGACTATTTCATCGGCCCATGCCACGGTAGAAAGACATTCCGAAATGTTGTGTTCTTCGTTTTTTGCGATGAGAATGGCGGATATGGAGCTCACTTGACCAAATCCTTATGCTTCAGCGACAACGAAATTCACGAGCTTGTTTTTGACAACGATACGTTTGACAATCTTCTTGCCATCGAGGTACTTTTTCACATTGGTATCGGCGAGCGCCTTGGTTTCGAGCCCTGATTCATCGGTGTTGAAGGGAACAAGCGTTTTCGACCGCAGTTTTCCGTTGATCTGGAAGACGACCTCAACTTCCTGATCGATGGCCTTTGATGAATCATATGCCGGCCACGCTTCCATTGCGAGCGTGCTCCCATGACCCAGAACACTCCATAGCTCTTCACTGATGTGCGGGGCAAACGGCGAGAGTAAAAGAACAAATTTTTCCATCAACTGTCTCGGCCGTTCTTCCGATTTCATGGCCTCGTTCACGAAAATCATCATTTGCGAGATCGCCGTGTTGAATCGAAGTCCTTCGATATCTTCAGTTACCTTCTTAGCTGTTTGATGATAAAGTCTTTCAAATTCGGATGTTGGTGCTGAATTAGTAATATTTGACTCAAGTGTTCCATCTTCGTTCACAAAGAGCCTCCAAACCCTGTTCAGAAATCGATGGACACCCTCCACTCCTTTCGAACTCCAGGGTTTCATCTCTTCCAATGGACCTAAAAACATTTCAAAGAGCCTGAAGGAATCAGCACCATACTCAGCCACTATTTCATCAGGATTCACAACATTACCACGGGACTTTGACATTTTGCGAGAATCCTCACCAAGTATAGTTCCTTGATGACGAAGTTTTGTAAACGGCTCCTTGGTGCTCAAGAATCCGAGGTCGAACAGAACCTTGTGCCAAAAGCGTGCATACATTAGGTGCAAAACCGTGTGCTCCGCACCTCCGATGTAGAGGTCAACTGGCATCCAATATTGTTCTTTCTGCTTGTCGCAGAAGAGCTTATCATTTTGTGGATCCAGAAATCTGAGATAATACCAGCAAGATCCTGCCCATTGAGGCATGGTATTCGTTTCACGTCTTCCTTTTAAACCGGTTTGTTTGTCGACTACATTGACCCATTCTTGCGCCAAAGCAAGTGGAGATTCTGTGGTCCCGCTGGGTTGAAATTTCTCAAGCTTCGGGAGTTCAAGAGGCAACTCCTCAGGTGATAGCGGTACCGCTGTCCCATCCTCAAGATAAATGATTGGTATGGGTTCACCCCAGTAGCGTTGGCGAGAAAAGAGCCAATCACGTAATTTGAACTGTACTGCAGATCTGCCAATTTGCTTACGTTCGAGCCACTCCGCTACGCGTTCCTTCGCTTTGGCCGTCGGCAATCCGTCGATGTTCACTTCATCGCTTGATGAATTGACAGCGATGCCCTCATCGGTATATATTCCATCGGATTCTCCGGTACCCTGAACAACCTTCAATATTTCCAACCCAAAAGTTTTGGCAAATTCGAAGTCCCGTTCGTCGTGACCAGGAACGGCCATGATTGCACCAGTACCATACCCCAGCAGCACATAATCAGCAATCCAAATGGGGATTTCCTTGTGTGTAGCGGGATTAGTGGCAAAAGAACCAGTAAAGACACCGGTTTTGACCTTTTCCGTTCCTCGTTCAAGATCACTCTTAAGGGAAGCCTGCTTGATATATTCTTGGACAAATGATTTTTGTTTGTCACTTGTGAGTTCGAGAACAAAGGGGTGTTCTGGTGCCAGAACCATATACGTTGCGCCGAAGAGGGTATCAGGCCGCGTTGTAAAGACGCGTAGGCGTTTGGGACTTCCTTTGATCTCAAACTCGATCTCGGCTCCTTCCGAGCGGCCTATCCAGTTTCTCTGTTGCTCCATTGTCGATATTGGCCAATCGAGGTCTTTCGCATCCTTAAGGAGACGTTCGGCATACGCCGTAATTCTCATCATCCATTGGCGCATGGGCCTTCGTTCAACCGTGTATCCCTTTTCGGTCCATTCAGCTACTTCTTCGTTTGCCAGGACAGTACCCAGACCCTCGCACCAATTGACGGGCACCTCAGCGCAGTACGCCAACCGGAAATCAGAAAGAAAATCGTACTGTTCTTTCCGGGACATTTGTTTCCACCGGTCTACACCAAACGCGTTCCTGACACCCAGCTTAGTGCTTCCCTCTCGTTCGAGTTCCCTAATAAGCGTAGTGATTGGTTGTGCCTTCTGAATCCGATGATCAAACCATGAATTGTATATCTGCAGGAAAATCCATTGAGTCCACTTGTAGTACTTGGGATCGGTAGTGTTGATTTCACGTTCCCAATCATAACTCAATCCCAAGCTTTTGATCTGGCGACGAAACGTATTGACATT
>CAZOIM010000118.1:8980-12244 GCA_964579855.1 uncultured Ignavibacteriaceae bacterium
TCGTCCGGAACGTCCGATTCTCGTCCCACGTACGCTGCCATTTCGATTCAATCTTCTGAAAATCGTACTTCATTGCGATTGTGCGCTCATTGTTTTCCCTTGAACCCGGCTCGGGCAACAAAATTTAGCAAATAACGCTGCGATTAGCAACGAAAGGAACCGGCTGGATTGAACTAGACTGACTTCAAAACGAGCATGGTTATATCATCTGACTGCGGAGAACCTTTTGTGTGGGTTTCCAACGCTTTCTGGATCGAGACGATGATTCCTTTTGCCGAGGAGTTTCTTGATTCAACGGCAACTTTCTCGAGTGCTTCTTCGGAGAAATCAACATTTTCGGGATTCATGGCCTCGCTGACACCATCGGTATACATCAACAACGCATCACCGGGCTCAATTCTACACTCCCCTTCTTGATAAGCAGCAATGTCTTTCATGATTCCGAGGATCAATCCCCCCTTCTCCAATTTCTCGACACTTCCATTTTTTCTGATCAACATCGGAGGGTTGTGACCGGCGTTCACATAATGGAACTGCCTGCTTTCGGTCTCCAGGACACCCCAGAAAAACGTTATGAATTTTCCCCCGTGTGTATTCATGCAAATAAGGTCGTTCATTCTCCCAGTTGCCACAGGGAGGGGCAGGTGAAGAGGTGCGATTGTGCGAAGAACCGCCTGGACGCCAGCCATCAACAAGGCAGCAGGGGTACCTTTACCCGAAACATCCCCGATCGCAACGACATAATCTCGTTCGGAATGCTCGATGACGTCGTAATAGTCCCCACCCACCTGGAAGGAAGGAATATTGATCCCGGCTATTTCAAATCCGCGAATCGCTGGAAGTTTTTCGGGAAGCAGGCCTTGTTGGATTTCTCGTGCAATTTTCAGTTCGTCTTCAAGTCGTTGCTTTTCCAAAGCCTCCCGAAACAGGCGCGCATTCTCTATGGAAATAATCGCCAGGTTTCCCAACGAGTAAAGGAATTCCAGATCGGCGGGCGAGTAGTCCCCACCACGCAATCTCGGCCCGAGCATAATAATTCCCTTTGTTTGACCCTGAAGATGCATTGGGATCAAAGCAGTAATTCCAAGTTGATGCAGGGCGACTGCCGCCTCTCTTAACTTCCGTTGTTTCAGCAGGTCTTGAATAAGCTCTGCTTTCTTCAAGTCACACAGTGCCTTCAAGGAAGCAGTCATATTCACTTCACCGTCAAGTTTTGAAGCAATCACTTGCAGGTCTTCTCCATTGCGCAGACAAATGGCGTATCGATGAACACCCACCTGACCCAGCAAGGCAAACGTGATGAGTCGAACAACTTTTGTCACATCCAGTCCAACATTGAACTCTTTACTGAGGTCGAAAAGAGTGTTGAGTTCCTGATATTTATGATCAAGACTTCGATTCACATTTTTCAATTCTTCAATGATCACAGCCTTCTCAATCGCGGCACCCGACAGGTTCACAAGAGACTGTATGAGCTGTTTGTCACTTGACGTATATTTCTTTTGCGAGAGCCGTGAACCTATCGCAATAACTCCTACCACCTTTTGCTGCGAACGGATAGGAATAAATAATTCCAATCCCAGTGATGCAAAGTACTCAACCCAGTCCGTCTTTCCTCTCTTTAGTCTCTCAATCGGGGCAATACTTCTGAGAGGTCTTTCAATGCTGAGTTGATGACCAAGGGAGACCTGCTCAAGACCTTTCCTTGCGATTACCTCAAATGTACCCCCCTCTTTGCGCAACATCACCAAACCTTTCGCAACGAGCATTTTCCCCATTACCGTCAGCAGGACGGTGCTCAATATGAAATTGAGGTCTAGCGATGAATTGACAACATTGCTGAATTCAAAAAGCGGAAGAATATCAGATGCCGATTTACGCTCGACCTGGTAAGGTGGTGGAACTGTGGAGGAACGCATGGGGTACCTAGATGCTACTTTCTCATTGAGCCTTGTTTCTTCGTCAAATATTTCACAAGACTCACTACGTTGCTGTGACCAGCTTCAAAATCATATTCGACTTTGTCCATCAGTTTCTTCATCAGGTAGACTCCCAAACCGCCGCGCCGATGGTGTGAGAGGTTCTGTTTCAGGTCCGGAGCTTTTAGTGAGTCGGGATTGAAGTTCTTTCCGCTATCTTTGATTCTGACTTCAAAGGCACCGTCCGTGCGAAGAATAGCTATGTCAATTTCCTTATCCGGCGCGTACTGATAAGCATGCTTGATGATATTCGTACACGCCTCATCAACGGCAAGGACAATATTGGCAATATCTTCTTCGTTGAATCCAAATTGTCTGGCCGCATCCGAGACAAAGTCCCGCACTTCAAGGAGATGATCAGTCCGGCTGAGGACCGTTTTCGTTATTTTCTTTGCCATTGCCGCCATGTCAGTACATCACGTACCCTTCAAAAGCACAATCTGTCGAACAGAGACTACTTTTTTCCATCCTTGAACTTGCCGATTGCCTCTTTTTCATCTTTATAGATTTCATAAAGGATTGGGAACCCCAAAAGGTCGAACACGTTGTAGACCTTTGAAGTCATATTGGTCAACTTGATATCCCCTTTGTTCTTCCTCACATCCTCTATGTAGGCCATGAACACTCCAAGTCCCGCACTACTGATGTAGGACAGGTCCTTGAAGTTGACAACAATCCTGTAGCGCTTTTCATTGAGTAGTTGCTGAAAAGCGTTTTCAAGATCTGGTGCGGTGTGAGCGTCGAGATAGCCTTTGAGTTCAATAACATTGACGCCTTCACCTTCCCGGTGGTGGATTTTGAAATCGCTCATGTCAGTTCTCCTTCTTGTGTCACTCCTTTGTAACTACGATCGATTGCGTTCATTATTCAGTTCCCCAGCCACTTAAGAATTACGAGTGTCATATCATCACTGTACGCTGAATTTCCTGTAAATGTCCGTACGTCCGCCAAAATGGAATCTTTGATTTTACACGCGTCGAGATGCTTTGCAGCTACCGCTGTCCGCATCAGTCGGTCATAACCATATTCCTCTCCGGCTTTGTCTCGAGATTCCGTGATACCATCGGTGTAGAAAATACAGACATCTCCTTTCTTGAGACGAATATTCCGTTCTTCTGTAGATTCTTCGAACAACGAACCATTCGTCAGGCCCAATCCAAGACCCGTTGGTCTGACCAGTTCGTTCCCATCTGAAGACAGATACACAACCGGACAATGCCCCGCGCGTGCAAGCACCATGGAACCTCTCTCGGTATCAACCATAACATAGATTAGGCTTATGAAA
>CAZOIM010000119.1:0-12220 GCA_964579855.1 uncultured Ignavibacteriaceae bacterium
GCCAATTCAGATACTTAAACGAATAACTACTGCTTTGCCGGCGGCTTAGCAAATATACTGTCGTTCACTCCGGTATTTACCACAAATTTTACGATGGTCAATTCCATCGACTGCCCCATGGCACTCTGCTCAAATTTTGTGGGGTACCAATAACCGTCGAAGTCTTTGTAGTCCGACATGTCCACCGACTGTTCCATCGGCCCTTGCGGAGTCGTTGCGATGGTAATTTCACGGGACTTTAGAAAGTCCTTGGTATCGAAGTAATGCTTCAAAGTCGAACCGCCGGATTTCGTGAATGTGACTTCATAGTAATCCTTCCCTTTGATATTTTTCACTCCTGAAACCTCGGCCGCATATCCAAGCCCCTTGTACTGATCATAGAAATTCATAGCGCCATCAACCTTCATGGATTCCAACTGAGGTCCCTGCAAGTCCACCACGCCCTGTGGACTGACTGCCCATCCATTTATGCCATCGAATCCGCTCTTCTGTTCCATCATTCCCACGATGGCAAATTCCTGATAGTTCTTGTTCGGTGCTTTTTGAATGCTTTTAATTTTGAGCGTAAAATTCTGCATTTTTCCGTTCATCTCAACGGTCCTATCCTTCAGGCTATCCATTTTTGCCTTCCCGCCCGTCTTTTCGATAAACTTTGAAAAGATCTCATCTGCGGTCAAAGTGATTGCAGCCGCAGGTTTTTCGAGCACAGGATTACCATCCTCATCGTACATCGTCACTGGACCGAATTCTGCAAGTCTATCTTTGATCTCCTTTGCAGCGCCTACAACGGCCACGAGCATCTTATCCGGAACAAGGTATTTATTTGCAACCTGTTGCACTTCTTCTGCGGTCACAGATTCCACCCGCTTCAAGTACGTTCTATAATAGTCTTTGGGGAGCTTGAATCTTTCTATATCTATCGCGTAACTGCCAATTCTGTCGGGATCTTCGAGGCTGCGAACAAACGATCCGCTGAGATAATTCTTGGCCATCTGAAGTTCCTTCGATTCCACTTGCTCACTGCGAATTCGCTTGATTTCATTGAAGGCTTCAGTCACAGAACTATCCGTCACGGGATTCTTTACCGATGTGTAAACAGTAAACGAGCCAATTAACTCATCCGGTTGCAAGGAACTGTAGGCGCCATAGGTATACGCGTGTTTTTCGCGCAAATTCATGAAGAGCCGGAATACGCCGCCGCCGAGGATTGTGTTCATAACTGAGGCCCGGACCACATCAGGTGAAGTCCTGGCTAAATCCGCTGTCGCCCCTATTCGAATAACAGATTGAACGGACGAAGGCCTGTCAATGAGAGCGATCTTTACTCCATCGAGAAACATTGGCTTAGAGTACTCAGGGTTCGGAATATCTCCTTCCTTCCATGCACCGAAGTACTTGGATACTAATTTCATTATCTGTGCCTTTTGAACATCACCGACGACTGCAAGGATCGCATGATTTGGCTTAAAATATGTGTTATACACTTCCAGACACTTCGCTCGTGTGATCTTGCCGACGCTTTCTTCCGTTTCCAATTCTCCGTACGGATGTTTGGACCCGTACAACAGCTTTTGACGCATCATCTCCACCAGTGCGTTAGGCTCCACTTTCCGATGCTTCAATTCGGACTTTGTTTGCATGATCAGCTTGTCCAGTTCCTCCTGCGGAAAAGACGGGTGAAGTGCAATGTCCGACATCAGTTCGAACAGTTTTTCTGTGTATTTCGACAGACCGGAAGCATTGACGGACGTTGACCCCGACCCCAGCGATCCTCCGATTCGGTCGATTTCTTCATCCAGCTGATCTTTTGTCCGTTTCGTGGTGCCGTTCCTCATCAGTTGGCCGGAGAGATCCACGCATCCGGCATATTCACCCTCGAACACCGGTTTACGATCGATCAACAATCGCATGCTCACTGTAGGAAGTTTGTTGTTCCTGACCACGATAACGCGAATTCCATTAGCAGATTTGTCCACTGTATAGCTCGGAAATGCAATAGCCGGGGCAGGTCCCGGGCCCGGCGTTTTGGATCTGTCCAACTGACTGAACGCCACGTTCACAATTGAAAACGTAATCAGTAGATATTGAATTATTTTGAGTTTCATGGTCGTTGCTCCTTTGGTCGACTAACTTTTTGTTTTCGGGAGATAATAGAGCACTGTGCGATTGTTGACTTTCAGATATTGCCGTGCTACACGCTGAATATCTTCCCGAGTGACAGCCATGAATTTTTGAATTTCGGAATTGATAAGGTTTGCGTCGCCGAAGAATACGTAATAGTTGGCCAATTGCATTGCTTTGCCCTGGACCGTTGCGTTCTTCTGTATGAAGGAAGTCTCTTCCTGGTTGCGTATCTTTGTGAATTCATCTTGAGTTATGAGTGATTCCTGGACTTTCACAATTTCGTTCTGGACATCGGCCTCCACTTCATTCGGGGCTTTGCCAAAATTCGCAACGGCAAACAGAAGGAATACCGATGGGTCTTCAAGGTCAAGCGGAAATGTTTGTACGGCAAGCGCCAACTTGTCCTTGTCAACAAGTTTCTTATTCAACCGGGAGCTCTCTCCGCCAGATAATATTGAGGTGAGCATTGAAAGCGCATAATAGTCTTTCGTTCCTTGGGCCGGCATGTGATATGCTTCAATGAGGGCCGGCAACTGGATATTGTCAAATACCGTGTCGCGAACTTCGGCCGCCTGTGCTGGTTCGACGTCTTTCGGGCGATAGATTGACCCGATTCCTTTTGGGATGTCACCATAGTACTTTTCGACAAGCTGCTTTGTTTTGTCGATATCGATATCGCCGGCGATGACCAGACACGCGTTGTTGGGAACGTAGAATGTCTTATAGAACTGGCTGAATTCGTCGTCGGTGGCTTGGTCGATATATTGGAATGATCCTATCGGCGTCCAGCGATATGGATGGACTTTGTAGGCGTGAGCCATCGTTTTTTCCAGGATCGTGCCGTATGGACGATTGTCAAGGCTCTGTTTTCTCTCCTCTTTGACGACTCCACGCTGTGTTTCGATGCCAGTGGAATCCACTTTCAAGTGCAGCATTCGCTCCGACTCGAGCCACATTGCGAGTTCAAGTTGGTTTGAAGGGAGAGTTATATAGTATACTGTCTTGTCGAAACTTGTAAACGCATTCAGTTCACCCCCCGCATTTTCAACAATCTTGAAGAATTGTCCGCGAGGAATATTGGGCGAGCCTTCAAACATCAAATGCTCGAAAAAATGTGCGAATCCGGTACGATCCGGTTGTTCATTCTTTGATCCGACGTGGTACGTCATGACTTGCGAGACAATCGGCACCGAGGCGTCTTGATGCAGGATCACGTGGAGTCCGTTTGGAAGATTGTACTCCACAAACTTGATGTTCACTTGCGCCAGGACCGCGACATTCAGGCAAATGAGGAGCAGGGCTACTGTGCTTATGAGTTTACGCACGGCTTCCTCCTGTTATGATGGGAGAATTGATGAATAGAAAAGGGGTGGGGTGAACGACACTGCCGAACAATGTGGAACCGTAGATTTGGCAAATGAGTCTAACGCTTCGACCCGAACGACACAAAACGGGATTAAATTAGCGAAACTGTCTAGGAAAAGCAATTGTCCCTCACGTCAGGGGACATACTGCGGCCGCTGACGCCCTTGGATCGTCGCAAGCCTTCCGTGGTGAACGAAGTAACGCGAGAACAACAAATAGTCCTTCAACATCGTTATTTTGCTATTCCTATGACACCGCAAGCCAATCGCGCACCGGCATTCCCCGTCGGCTGAGTCTTCAGATCGTCTTCTTTTTCATGAACGATTACTCCTCTCCCAATTACGGAAAGAGGTCCGCTGAAAGAAATCATGCCATCTACGTAATCGAGATGAGCAGTTCCGGTACTATCCGCGACGATGTTCCCGAGATCACCCACATGCCTGTTGGTACTCGAAGGCATACTATGAGGCATTCCGGATGGGTTGAAATGGCCCCCTGCAGAAGACCCATCGATGGAACTGCAATCCCCGAATTCGTGAATATGGAAACCATGCTTTCCGGGCGCCAGTCCTGTGATATCTGCGACGACACGGATACCATTATCGACGACTTCGAATCTCACAATTCCCATTACCGTACTTCCTTTGGTAGGTTGAAGAACCACAATTGCTTTCAAGACGGCGTGTTGATCCATCGTCTCGTGCTTCATTTGTCCGAATACGGTGACAACTCCAACAAGTGCGGATACCAGGAAACTTCGAAAAAGCATGCTCATTGTTCCTCCTTTTTTATTTGAACCTATTGAAAAGGGAATGGAAAAGCAATCTCTGCGAGGCAGGAATTCGAGACAGCATAGCCGGAGATAAGGCAGTACTTGGCAGGATTTGTGAGCTGAAGGTGGGATTTGAACCCACGACCTGCGGTTTACGAAACCGCTGCTCTACCGCTGAGCTACTTCAGCAAATAACGATACACCGTCAAAGTGCGTGTTCAATATAAGAAAAAAGGAAGGGGCTATCAATAAATTTGTTCATTTCGCCTTGACATTCGACAATTACTATTGGATTTTATCTGGGAGAAAATGTTTGAAACTATCCACGCCTGAAAATGTCTTTGAGTAAGATCGTTCGAGTTGCTGTTTCGCTTACTGTTTTTGTCTCGTTTGCGTTCTTTGCTCGTTGGCAAACTCGTCTCGTAGTATTCACAAAAGCGGCGATCGTTTCGACCCGCGATACAGTCTCAGGGTCAGCGCATGAGACGAATCATGCAAAAAGTGCACGCGAAAGTGCTTTGGGACTGCCCGACAGTCTCCTCCCATTTTCCCGGGGCTTACATACGCAAAACGAAGTCGCCTTAAGCTTCGATGCATGCCCCGCCAGTGGAAAGAATCAATTTAGCGAAGCGATTGCGAAAATCTTGATTGAAACGAGGACTCCCGCGACGATATTTCTCAGCGGAAGATGGGTAGAGCAAGACACGGCAGCAACGAAACTCCTCAGTTCCGATTCGCTCATTGAATTGGGGAATCACTCCTTTTCCCACCCGCATATGTTGCATCTGTCGGAAGACGGGATGCGAAAAGAACTTGATCGCACTCAGAACATTATTGCCAAGTTGACCGGCAAGACTCCATTTCTTTTCCGAGCTCCATTCGGTGAGTACAACGACACACTGGTAAATCTTGCAATGAAATCAGGATTGGCGACAGTCCAATTTGACGTCGAATCCGGCGATCCGGATACGACCTTTACGGCCCAACGCCTGATCAAGTGGGTGACTCAAAGAACAAGGAACGGGTCGATAATCATCATGCACATCAACAACCGGGGATGGCACACCGCCCAGGCCCTGCCTACGATCATACAATTCCTTCGGGAAAAAGGATATAGACTGGTCAAAGTGAGTGATTTGATGAAAGAAGTGAGCGAACGACAATCTGGCGAGGTCCTCACGAGTTCAGAATACGATCGTGACAAGAAGCTTTCAACCAGCAATTAGTGTTGACGAAGCACGTACCCTACCGACGTGCCAACCAGACGCCGACCAACGTAATTGCGGCGCCGAGAATCTGAAGAGGATACATCTTTTCACCAAGCGCGATATACGCAAAAATAAATGCCAGGACTGGAACCAGATTGTTGAAATTTGCAGTCCTTCGCGGCCCAAGCTTCTTGATCCCCACTGCCCAGAGTACCGTCGATGCTCCGATCGACAATGCCCCTGAGCCAACTGCGGCTGCATAGTATCCCGTTCCGACCGCTTCCCATTGTATATTGACCGCAGAAGGAATCGCCGCGAGAGTCAGAACAACCGCTCCAACGGACACCAAAATGACCGACAATTGCATTGCCGAATAGCTCTTAAGAAAGTTTTTTTGGAGTGTGGTACTGAGCGCCCACAACAAGGCAGCGATCAGGGAAAGCACGTCTCCGAGCAATGCATCGCCGCCAATTCTTACCGTCGATCCAGTACCGATTACAATGAAGATTATACCAACAAGTGAGACACCTGTGCCCAACCAGGTTTGAGAAGGGACCTTTTCTTTGTGAATCATAGAGTTCAAGAACATCGTCCACAAGGGAGATGTCGACAGAATGATGGCCGAATTGCCAACTGTCGTGTTCTTTATGCCATACAAGTATGTCAATTGATACAACACGTGAGCGATGATACCAAGACCAATGAGGTTCATCCAATCGCTCTTCGGGACATTCTTCCATGGGGCACGGGCTCTAAAGATTGCCGCCAGTGTTGTGCCGGCAACGAGAAACCTGATGCTGTTAAAGACCAATAGGTCCATCCCGGAAATGCCGAATTTCACAAGAGGGGCATTCGCAGCCCAAATCAGGACAACGATCAGGAGAAGCGACTCGGTCGATCGCGCGGGTCGTTCAGGGAGAAGTGAAGACATCGGTGGGCTAAGGCTTAAATGATTTCTTTGAGTAATTCCTTCCTTGGATTTGGAATGACGACCTTATTTACCAACAAGCCACGCTCCGAGCATACTGCAGCGGCAGAATCGACCGCGGAACGGACAGCGGCTACATCGCCCGTCATGGTGACGAACGCCTTTCCTCCCAGCGCCATAGCAAGACGTATTTCTATCAATTGAATGCGGGCCGTTTTCACAGCAGCATCCGCAGCCTCAATAAGTGATGCCACACTGAACGATTCCACTATGCCCAACGCATCGAGCATTTGAACCTGACTTACGCCCGAAATTGCCGGGAAGACATCTTTATGGACATTCGGAATGACAAAGGTGTCAATAACAACTCCTTTGCCGACGGCTTTGCCTGCATCCACGGCAGCTCTCACCGCTGCAACGTCGCCTCCCACCAGCACGATATACTTGCCGGAACAGATGCTTCGGGATAGTATCAGTTCGACATCAGAAGTCTTGAGCATGGTGTCGGAAACGAGGTATCCGGCGGCGATACTGGTAAGTTCGATGAGTCCGATCGAATTCATTTCTCTCATGAAGTCTTCCTGCTATTGTTCAATGGTAATTTCCTGACCAATCGCCGCAATGGTTCCGTCAATACTGGCGTGGATGCTCGCTCCCAATTTATTGGCAGCTGGTTCCGCGACGACTTCTCCTTTGGCCACTTTTTGACCTTTTTTGACAACGGGAATGGCTGGCTCGCCTACATGCTGAAGCAAGGGCAGCCGGACCTGCTTGGGGTAGAACACTGTTTCCACGAAGTGGGCAGGAACATCGAATTCGGATATGCCAAGTTTTCCCATGAGCTGCTTCAACGGTACGTGCCTGCCATCATAAATGGGATGGATTTCAACTTCTTTGTTTCCATCCCACTTCAATCCAGCCGACTTCAAATCAAATTTTGCTTTGTCACATGCCTCTTTTGGATAGAGATCCTCCGGACATGCATAGAGAGTACACAAGCCGCACGAACAGCACAACTGTGCCCATTGATTCCAAACCTGTTCACCCGTGGCCGTGAAACCCAGACTCCGCATCACCTTGTGAGGCTGGACATCATAACCGAGCAAATAGCGAGGGCAGAATTCCGTGCAATAGCTGCACTGATCACACGCGGATTTTCCAATCCGATGCATGGACTCTACCGGCAGACTCTTGCGTTGTACAAGACGATGATCTGCAGGCAGAACCACAAGACCTGCACAGGTTTTGGTTATAGGACGGCTCATGTTGGTTTCCAGTCTCCCCATCATGATCCCGCTGACAAAGACCGCGTATTCCGGCTCACTGGTTCCCCCCGCGGCCGCAATGGCATCTTCGAAACTCAAACCGATCGGGACGGAAAACGTGGACGGGTGCTTGACTGAACCTGCAACAGTAATATACTTGGTGGTGACCGGAATCTTCTTATCGGCGAGGCTGATATTCCTCAAGGTTTCGACGTTATTAACGACAACTCCCACATCGAGTGGAATGCCCTGTGGCGGGATTAGGCGTTTGGTCGTTTCATAAACAAGAATGTATTCATCTCCTGTAGGATAGAAATCGCCCAACCAGTGAAGCTGGATCTCTGATCCTTTTAGTGCAGAAGAAAGGCCGTGCAGCCTCTCCTCATACTTTCTCTTGACACCGATGACACCCTTGCTCGCACCCGTCGATTGCATCATGAGTCTCAATCCATCAATCACTGCTTTCGGCTCTTTGATCAGCAATTCAAGATCCTTGTGGAGCAAAGGCTCGCACTCCGCACCATTGGCGATGACATATTCTACCTTGGATTGGGCCTTCACGTGGGAAGGGAAACCGGCTCCCCCGCTCCCAACAACTCCGGCTGCCTTGATTTTATCTGCTAGACTCAATGTTTCCCTGTTCGATAAGGACAGAACAATAATAAAATCAAGCTAACACCTGAACCGCTTAAAGTCAAACAACTTAAAGAAGGAACATAGTTGCAGTTCGATGTATAGTGGAGCATACAGCATCCTCCGATTGTCGAACAACCTTTTGCCAATCCATGCAGTCTTAATATTCAAGAGCGAAGTCCATTGTCCGCAACATTACTGGGCAACGGACGTATCTCATGATAAATCACAAAGGGGTGTCGTCATGAAAAATCTATCGCGATTGCTTGTTGTGTTCACCATCTTTTTAACGCTTTCGGCCTTCAAGACAAGAAGCGCATCAACTGTAGATGGCAGCTGGATTGGTGAATATACCGGAATTGACCGTTCCGTACCATTCAAAGTTCATTTTTGGCAGCATGATGGGGGACTAAAAGGAAGTATCAGTGTTTCGAATGAAAGTCCGAAGGAGCTTCCGCTAAGTTGGGTCATGTTGGAAGCCTCCAGAGTACATTTCGAGCTTGTTCAAACTTCGGGAACGCTCGTATTCGATGGAGTGTTGCGGGATGGCGTGATATCGGGAGACTTGCTCTTTTCGAATCTGCGCGGGACATTCCAACTTGCGCCTGACAATCTACCATTGATGTAAAGCCTGCCCCATCGCTCGCACCTTCGATTCGCTCAAAACGTTGCTGGACAAGTATTTGCGAACCGAAGGTCGTTCAGGATTGGCCCAGCCTCGATCATTATACTTCTCCGTATTTCTCTAGAATTTGCCTCTATCCTGTCCTATTCATTCCATCCATTAGAATACCAACAGAGGCGCATGAAGCAACGCCCAAATCCCGTAAGTCCAGAGAGTCTCTTTGCGTACTGAGGGACCCAGTACAAAGAAGTAGACACCTTTTGCAATGGTATTGCTCATGAGCGAAAGAACGATGGCAGCCGTCAAAACTGGAGCGGTTGCATCCGCTCCATGAACGACCGACAGAATGAATGGAGTGATATCCGTGAGACCGACAATCGCGGACAATGCCAAAATTCCGGAATCTCCAAGCTTTGTTCTGACAATGAGCGTAAGGACTGTCAGCAAAACAAAAAGTAACGCAAATCCAATCGCTGGCCTGATCTCAAAAGGATTTTGAAGGCCAGGCACTTCTCCGTCATTTTTTACTGTTCTCACGTTGGATATGCGCAATGAGAGGATAATCCCAACAACCGCCAAAAAGACTAATTTCCACCAGATTACAGGGACGAACGCCACGTTGATTGCCCAAATGAGTGCAAGCATTCGCAAATAGGACACGCTGCCAGCCAATAAAGACGCTTGCAAGGCGCTCCTTCCCCGCTCGGGTGAAGTTTTTGCTATCCGACCTACTGCAACAGTTACAACCGTGCTGGAAACCAACCCGCCGAAGATACCAGACATCCATAACCCAATTTTCTCCCCGAATCGCTTTTCAAGATAATAACCGACAAAGCCAATTGTCGACACAAGAATGACAATCTGCCATATTTTGGTGGGGTTCAGATTGAATTGGGTATAGTCCTGATTCGGCAAGATGGGATAAATGATGACCGTAACAAGGAGGAACTTCATGGCGGCAAGAAACTCGACTCTGTTGAGCCGCTCGACATAAGACTCCAACATAGCTTTTTCTGAAAGCAGAATGGTGTTCATAACTCCTATCGCCATGCTCGCCCACACATCAACGAGAAGTGCCAGGGCTCCTGTGATGAACGTCAGAAGGGCCGAAATCTCGCTTGTGGAACCGAACCGTTCGCTGCGGATCTTCGCGATGTATGCGATGGCCGTCAGTGCCCCGACTGAAAGAAGCCCGACGGGGAGCATGAAAGTAACCCCGACTTTATAGAGCCATGCACACCCGAAACCAAACATGCTGATGAGCGGGTGAGTACGAACTCCACCAAAGACCATTTTTTGCTGCTCCAATTTCGTACTCTCGCGCTCAAGTCCGACAAGAAATCCCAGCGCGAGAGCCACCAAGAACCGTAATTCGGTTGTCCACTCAAATGCATTCATGACATTTTGAACAAATTATGTTGGAAGAATAGCCACGTCAACTTCTGTGGCACTTAAATGAGTTTTCAATACGACTGGATCCAGTTCAACAAGGAAACCACGTTTGCCGCCATTGATATAAATCCTGTTTAGCGCAAAGATCGTCTTCTCAGCGAAAACCGATAACGCGGTTCGAGTGCCAAATGGGCTGGTTCCGCCGAAAACATACCCTGTGGCACGTTGGGCGGTGACTGCATCGCACGGCTCGATTTTTTTCACGCCAACAAGGCGCGCCAGTTCTTTCGTGGAAACTTCCCGATCACCGTGCATAAGAACAAGCAGAACCTTCCGCGATTCTGTTTCAAACACAAGGGTCTTGACGATTTCGTGTTCCGGAACGCCGAGAGCGACGGCAGACAGCCTTGTTCCACCGTGTTCCTCATAGGCGTAAAGGTGAGGAATGAATGAGACCCCGTGGTCCCGGAGAAACCGTACTCCTGGAGTAATCGGAATATCAGCTTTGCTCATGATGCTTCATAATAAAAAACTCCGGCTTCCAGATCGTCGGATCTGCCAAAAGTCGGAGTTGGAGAATCTTCAAACTGACACAGGTTCGGCAAATTTCGCCAGTTCCTTTGCAGATGCTTTCTCAACATCCGCATGAAGACTGTTGCCGTGCGCATCCATCGTAACAATTACAGGGAAATCCTTGACCTTGACGTGCCACATGGCCTCGGGGATTCCGAATTCCATGAAATCCACGCCTGCCACCTCGGTAATACATTTGGAATAATATTGCGCAGCGCCTCCAATTGCACTGAAATAGACCGCACCGACTTCCTTAAGAGCAGCCAGTGTCTTCGGACCCATGCCTCCCTTTCCAATCACTGCCCGGACGCCAAATTTACGTATGACATCTCCTTGATACGGCTCCTCTCTTATACTTGTTGTTGGGCCGGCTGCTTTCACTTCCCATTTCGCTCCTTCTTTCAGCATGACAGGGCCGCAATGATAGATTGCTCCACCTTTCAGATCAACCGGGGAATCGTGGCTGACCAGGTGGTGATGGAGCACATCGCGTCCCATATGAAGCATGCCGTTCAACAGCACAACGTCCCCAACCTTGAGGCTGCGTATCTGTTCTTCTGATATTGGTGTCGTGAGTCTTACCTCGCGTCCTGTTAGAGGCAAACCATCTTCCTTTGCCATATGTACTGCCGGAGTATCGTCTTTATAGAGCCAGCGTTTGATTGAGCCGGATTTTGAATCCAATATCACTCCGAGCCTTCTGAATGCCCAACAGTCATAGGCCACTGTGACAAAAAAACTCGCTGGGAGACGGTGAAAGGCTCCAATTTTGCAGCCAATAAGTGTTACACGGCCGCCAAATCCCATCGTACCTATTCCAAGTTTGTTGGCATCTCGCATTATTGTGTTCTCGAGCTTTGCCAACTCAGGATTGGGATTCACATCATCCAAAGATCGGAACAACTGCTGCTTGGCAAACGCATAACCAGAGGCTCTGTCGCCACCAATCGCCACACCGATTGCTCCAACGCTGCATCCTTGCCCTTGTGCCTGGTAAACAGCGTGCATAATGCATTTTCTGACCCCTTCAAGATCGCGATCAGCTCTTCCCATGGTTGGAATCTCGATTGGGACCGAGTACTGAATGTTCTTGTTTTCGCAACCTCCTCCTTTCAGGAGCAAGCGGATTTCAATGTCGTCCCCTTCGTGCTGATTGAAATGGATTACCGGAGCTCCGACGCCGAGATTATTTCCACTATTCTTTCCAGTGATCGAATCAACCGTATTCGTTCGGAGTTTCCCAAGCTTTGTTGCCTCAACGATAGCTTCTTTAATCTGCTCTCTCATTATGATCTGGTTCGCTCCTACAGGAGTCTCGATTTCGAATGTCGGCAT
>CAZOIM010000120.1:0-12214 GCA_964579855.1 uncultured Ignavibacteriaceae bacterium
TCGGTACGAATACAGTAGGCTGTAAGAATCAAGACTCAAAGGCTACATATTGCGTCAGGTGTTTCGAAAGTTGATGAATGCGCATGGAGTTGAAATCGGCCCACAATAATGGAAGATCTTTCCTGAATTCGACCGTAAGGTGGTTTCTTGCCTCTGCCACTATAAGTGTCTTGCTTCAACATGCTCTGTCCCAGAGTATGAGTGACTCACCATTTAACAATAGAGTGCCTTGGTCCATCCGGATGGCGGATTCATTTATTGCCCGACACCCTGACACAATCTGGTATCCGGGCATTGCCAAAAGTCTGAACTGGGACTACGAACGAGGTGTTGTGTTGGAAGGTGCATTTCAGATCTACGAGAAGACTCACGATCAACGATATTACAAGTATATCAAGAAGCAAATGGATCAGTTCATCAATGTTGACGGTTCCATACGAACGTACGATTTTTCGACATTCAATCTCGACAACATCGCCACCGGAAGGCTTCTCCTCCCTCTGTTTGCTTCAACCCACGAGGTGAAATACAAAATTGCAGCAGATACGCTTCGTAAGCAACTCGCGATGCAGCCGAGAACCAGCGAAGGCGGTTTCTGGCATAAGATGATTTATCCGAATCAAATGTGGCTTGATGGTCTGTACATGGCTGAACCATTCTATGCTGAATATGCTTCAACATTTGGTGATGTATCAGCCTTTGATGATATTGCAAAACAATTCGACATTATGGAGCAACGCAGTCGTGACAGCTCGACCGGCCTGCTGTTCCACGGTTGGGATGAATCAAAGCGGCAGCAATGGGCAAATCCCTCTACCGGAACATCTCCGTCATTCTGGGGAAGAGCCATTGGCTGGTATGCAATGGGACTTGTTGACGTCTTAGACTGGTTTCCCAGGAACCATCCCAAAAGAAAGTCTCTTGAGCTGATCCTGCAGCGATTGGCATCGGCTCTTGCAACATACAGAGACGCGACAACGGGGCTCTGGTATCAAGTTGTCGATAAGCCGAATCGATCTGGCAATTACCCCGAGACCTCGGCGTCTTGTATGATCGTATACGTGTTCGCTAAAGGTGCACGCCTCGGATATCTTGATCCGTCGTATTTGAGGATTGCACAAGACGCCTTCGCGTCGATCGCTTCCCAACTGGTCACTACTGGTAGGGGGGGAGAACTCAATCTCTTACAGACTTGTCAGTCCGCAGGGTTGGGAAATCAGCCTTACCGTGACGGTTCATTTGAATACTATGTGGGCGAGCCCAAAAGAACAAATGATTTCAAAGGCATTGGTTCATTTCTGATGGCAGCAAACGAACTGGAAAGATCTGAAGACACGAGACCGATACAACGCGGGATCACGGTGACCCTCGACTGCTATTACAACTGCGAGTGGAAGGAAATTGGAGGAAGAAAAGTCCAATACCATTACATTTGGGAAGACACCGCGAATTCAGGGTTTTCGAAATTGGCGGGTATCATCAAAGGCTTGGGCGCGAATGTTGACGAACTCCTTGCGCCGCCTACACTGCAGCTCCTCGCGTCATCCAGCATCTATGTCATAGTGGATCCGGACACTCCGAGCGAATCACCACATCCAAACTATATCGATAGTGCCGCCATCAAAGCGATTACTTCATTTGTGAATGCTGGTGGAAGACTCGTGTTGATGGGCAACGATAAAGGGAACGCCGAGTTTGAACATTTGAATAGACTTGCTGACCACTTCGGCATTCACTTTAATGAAGACAGTTACCATAAAGTCATCGGCAATGATTTCGACGCTGGGAAGTTTTCCGATCTACCGGAACATCCTATTTTCTATGGCGTAAAGCAGATATATCTAAAGGAAATTTGCTCTCTGGAAGTCACTGATCCGGGTAAACCTCTTTTGAAACAAGGAGGAGTGGTCTTCATGGCGAGCAGTCATTTCGGTAAGGGAACCGTGTTTGCCGTCGGCGATCCCTGGCTGTATAATGAATATATCGATGCCGGAAAATTGCCTCCTCAATACGAAAATGCAAAGGCGGGTGAAAACCTTTTCCGCTGGCTGTTGTACCCGGAGGGCATAGGAAAGAATTGAACTAAAGCCATTCTGCTTGATGGACTGCCCCATAGAATAACTTGATTGGACTGTTTGTGGTAATGGATTTTACGTGAATACACGGTTGGAGATGTAGGACTATTTAAACGGACAGAGGCACATTATATGAAGAAGGGATTTCAAGTCACTCTTGATGACATTGCGGAGAAGCTCCATGTCTCAAAGGTTACAGTCTCCAAAGCCCTACGCGGCCATCCGGATATTTCAGCCGAGACGTCAAAGAAGATAAAGAAACTTGCTCGGGAATTGGGCTATTCCCCGAATTACATGGCGAGGAACCTCTCTTCGAAACGATCGAATACCATTGGCGTTGTAGTTCCGAAGATAGCGCACTTTTTCTTCTCGTCCGTGATCGAAGCAATCTACGACAGAGCGTTTGAGAACAACTATGAAATAATACTCACAGTCTCTCAGGAAAATGCGGAGAGGGAGGCGCGCCACAT
The DNA here is from genome assembly GCA_964579855.1 of uncultured Ignavibacteriaceae bacterium. Taxonomy (GTDB): domain Bacteria; phylum Bacteroidota; class Ignavibacteria; order UBA10030; family UBA10030; genus JADGQA01. Next base: position 2,546 of record CAZOIM010000120.1, read on the forward strand.
TCAATCCTTATTGTCGATGCGTGTCGACGGACTCATTGTGTCTGTTTCCCAGGCAACCAAGGACTATGCGATCTTCGAAAATGTAAGGGCAAGAGGAGTACCACTCACGTTTATGGATCGTGTTCCCAATATCGATGGATTCAGTTCTGTAGTCGCTGACGACCGTGCAGGTGCATTTGCCGCGACCGAACAGGCTATCAGCATTGGGTACAGGAAGATCTCTCATTTGGCCGGCTTTCAGCATACCAGTATTGGAAGAGAACGTTATCTTGGTTTTGTCGATGCGATGAAACAATACGGAATTCCGATCAAGCCGGAATGGGTTGTGCAGGGTGGATTCAGCGAGATCGATGGCTACCGCGGCTTTGGGGAAATGTACAAGTCGGGAAAACTTCCAGAATTCATCTTTGCGTCGACGTTTCCCGTTGCACTTGGAGTCTACCGTGGGGCGGAAGAACACGGGTTAAAGATTCCAGACGACATTGATATAATTTCATTTGGGAGCAGCGGTTTGAACCAGTTCCTTTCGCCGCCCATGAGTTATGTGGAACAGCCTTCCCTGGAGCTCGGACAGAAAGCATTCGATCTTACGCTGGAAAGCATTCGACAAACGGAACAACTTGTGCCCCAGCGAGTCAAGCTTCCGACGAAGCTTGTTCTTTGGAAGACGTGCATTAAGAGGACTTCTTCAACCAGGAAGAAACGAAAATAAAAAGAAAAGCGGTTCGGACATTCATTGTGCCTTGCTCTCTCCAATGAATAGCGTCAGCCATCCAATGCCGTCCCATCCTGGAGAGATAAAGACACACAAACGACAAGTCGACGAAGTTCTGTGAGAATAATTACTGTCCTACTCGGTCTTGGCCTCTTCCACGTCGGTATTCCGACAAATGCGAAGACCTTCTATGTCTCCGCTGCCGGGAGTGATACCTCTTCCGGGACTATAGATCAACCATTCATTTCAATATCAAAAGCATATTCAATTGCGGTTGCTGGAGATTCCATCATTGTGCGCGGGGGAACGTATCGAATTCAAACGACCATAACCATTTCCAAAAGCGGTACAGCCATATCACTGTATTATCTCTTCGCCTATCCTGGAGAGCGTCCGCTCCTTGATTGTTCTTCCATGGCCATTTTGGGCACCAACAGGGGAATCAGATTGTCTGCCAACTACTGGTATATCAAAGGATTTGACATAAAGGGTGCAGGTGATAACGGTATGTATGTGACAGGCTCGAACAATATTGTCGAGTCCTGTTCATTCTCAGAAAACAGTGATACAGGGTTACAATTGAGCGGTGGTGCTTCGAACAACCAGATCATCAATTGTGATTCGTTTTACAACTCGGATCCCGCGCAGGGAAATGCCGATGGTTTTTCTCCAAAACTCGATGTAGGGACCGGCAATTACTTCTATGGATGTCGTTCCTGGCAGAACTCAGATGACGGATTTGATGGTTACGTGCGGCCCAGACCGTCTAATCCTCTCAATACCACGCTCGAGAACTGTTGGTCATTCAACAATGGTTTTCTCAAGAACGGAAGCGCGAGTGCAGGAAATGGTAACGGATTTAAGATGGGAGGAAGCGACAGCGCAAACCTGGAACACAACTTTATTCTCAAGCGCTGTCTTGCTTTCGATAACAAGGTGAAGGGTTTCGATCAGAACAACAATCGAGGGTCGATGACGCTTTATAATTGCACGGGCTACCGAAACGGATTCAATTATAATATTTCCGGATCCATAGATTCCGGAAGTACGGTAACAGTTATTAATTGTGTCGCTCTCGGGAGTTATGGTGCATTAGGAAGTTACACTGTCCAACAAACCAATAGCTGGTTAAGTCCTTTCAGCATCACAAGCACGGACTTTGTCGGCGTTGATACAGCAGGTGTGCGTGGACCGAGAAAACCGGATGGTAGTCTGCCGGATGTGACATTCATGCATCTCGCCTCTGGCAGTCAACTGATCGACGCCGGAACAAACGTGGGTTTGGCATTTCTTGGGGACGGTCCGGATCTGGGCGCATTTGAGTTCGATGGCCAAACTGGTATTAGCAATCAGCATCAGGCAGCTCAACCTCAGTCTTATGAGCTTTTCCAGAACCATCCCAATCCATTCAACCCGACCACTACAATTGAGTATTATATGATGACCGGCGGCCGGGTAACCATCAAAGTGTTTGACATTCTTGGGACTATGGTTCGTGTCTTAGCTAATGGCTATCAACCGGGTGGCCAACACGCGCTAAGGTTGGATGCCAACAATCTTGCGAGTGGAATGTATTTTTGTTCCATGCAAGTTGGGGAATTCGGGCAGGTTCGAAAGATGCTGCTCTTGAAGTAACGGGGTCCAAGCTGGAGGGAACACAGCAGAAATAATTTCAATCGCTGTTAGGCAGAACGGACGCAGGAGAAGAGCGTATTCCCAATAACTGGAATTCGGTGGTTCAAGAGATAACGCATGATGACAGATATCAAGATTGAAGTGGTAACGAGCGATTTTCTTTAGGTGGAGGTGGAATTTGCTTGACAAGAAAAGGTTTTTCTTCTATTTTTCAGTTACCGATAAAGTAATCGGTTACATCTGAAGAACCCTGGCAAGCTTTTCCTTCGCCGGGAGCGCAATACGAAAATAGCGTTTTTGTCAGCATTGCTGGGAAAGACGAATTCAGATCGATCATAACTTGTCATACATCCTACAAGAACAGTGATACCTCTATTTTCTCCACTCGCAGATCGTACACTCCTCAGCAAATCCGTTGAAGATATCATCGGGCAGGCCATCCAGGACAAGAAGCTGAAGGCCGGCACCAAACTTCCTTCAGAATTGAAACTCTGCGAACAGTTCGGAGTCAGCAGGACAGTCATAAGAGAAGCACTCCGTGTCCTTCATTCACGTGGACTAATTTCGATCAGCAAAGGGAAGGGTATGTTTGTACGGGAATTCTCTGGAGAATCTGCCTCCGGTCCACTTCAATTCTTCCTCCGCATGAACTTTGAACGTAGCCATGTGATGGACATTGTTCATGCTCGTCAGATACTTGAACCGGCGGTTGCCGAACTTGCCTCTGTCCACCGAACGGAAGATGACGTGGAACGACTTTCCGACGACATCCAATTGCTCAAGGAGTGTCGTTCGGACGCAGTCGAACTGTCAACAATTGATACTCGCTTCCATATCAATATTTCAAAAGCGAGCGGTAACTCCCTCATGCCGCTTCTTCTGGAACCAATTCATCGCCTCATTCCCGATATCAAGTCCTCTGTGTATGCAACAGTCGAAGACGCGAAACAAGCGGCCGTTCAATGGCACCAGGAGATTTTCGAAAGAATCGTTGTGCAAGACGGTCCAGGGGCGCGAGCGGCAATGATGCAACATCTGAAGATTGCGGAAGAGCATGCCGAGAGAATGCTCGAAGCCAGCAAGTCGGGGGGAAGCGACTGATAACTATAATGGATAAGTACTCGATCTTGAGATTGTTGACATTCAATAGTAATAAATCGACGAGGAGCAATGTCCTTATGAAATCCTTGAGAATTCTCTTTGCATTTGGTTTAGTCGTCATCGTTATTCCGGTTTCACTATATGGCCAGGTTTCCATCACGGGAACCGTGTCAGACTCGTTGACCAACGATCGATTGGTTGGTGTGAACGTGATGCTTATTGGGACATCTCTTGGGGCCGCGACCGATGTGAACGGCGAATTTTTGATATCAGGGGTTTCCCCTAACGTTTACAACGTAAAAGTCTACTGCATAGGATATGAACCGACCTTTCTGATAGTGGATTGCACCGTCGGAGGTTCCATGCGCGTTGCGATACGATTGAAGCAAGCGATACTTCAAGGTGAGGAAGTTGTCGTAACCGGTCAACTGCGTGGACAAGTTGCAGCTATCAATCAGCAGGTGAGCTCCAAAACGATTATCAATGTCGTTTCTGAAGAGAAGATAAAAGAGTTGCCCGATGCAAATGCGGCCGAGGCAATAGGTCGCTTGCCTGGAGTTGCAGTGATACGTTCGGGGGGAGAAGCCACTGGAATCGTTCTGCGGGGATTGAGCTCGAAGTTTAGCAATATCACGGTCGACGGCGTAAAAATACCACCGACGGACCCCAATAGTCGAGACGTGGATCTCAGCATGCTCTCACAAGGATCTCTCGCAGGCATTGAGCTACACAAAACTCTTACCCCCGATCAGGATGGCGACGCGATCGCAGGTGTCGTGAACCTGGTGACAAAGAAAGCGCCATCCGAGCGATTGATCCAAATCGATTCGAAAGGCGATTACAATTATCTGATGAAATCGGGGAAGCAATACGAATTCATGGGCCGATACGGTGAAAGATTTTTCGACGACGTGCTGGGTGTTCAGCTTCAGGGATCTTCCGAAAGCAGAATTCGAAGTCGAGAAGATATTTCCTATGGTTATTTCGCGCCCAACGATCCGAGCCAGCCGGGTTGGGGGGATTACAACATCAGCGAATTCACGACAAGTTTCACCGACGAGACTCGCAGGAGAAACGGTGGTCAAGCGATTCTCGATTTGAATACTCCGGATGATGGATCGGTGAAGCTTTCGGGTGTGTACAGTGAAACTGCAAGAGATATCATGCTCTACTCGCGACATTATCCTGCTGGGACGGGCGGGTTCGATTACAATTATGAAGACACAGAATTGCGGACCGCTACGATGAATGGTTCGCTCCAGGGCAAAAACCACATTCTTGGTTTAACGCTGGACTGGAACGCTGCCTTCGCGCAGTCCCGGACCACCAACCCATTTGATTATCGCATGTCATTTACTGAACCTTCCGGAGGATCGTACCTGTCATCGAAAGACCATCCCGAAATCAATATTATACCGTTCGCCAACAATAATTTTCAACGTGCTGTCCTGGACAGCTCACAATACAAGAAACAGCAGAACTTCGACAAGGAACAAACGGTTTTTCTCAATGTGTCAAAGAATGTAACGCTGTGGGATTTATTTGCCAACGAGTTAAAGGCGGGGGGAAAGTATAAGCAGAAATCAAGGTGGATGAATAATGATATCTTTGGTTGGAACAATTACCGGCAGTTTCCCGGATTCGCGAATTCGGACGGATCCCCAATTGATTTTACGGGAACCAGGTTCGCCGGTTCATCAAGTGGACCGTCTCTGACCAAATTCCTTGATTCATCTGTTCCCACAAGAGATCTTATGGGACTCTATAGGATGTCCCCACTCATTAGTGTTGATGCGTTGAAACAATGGGCTAATCTCACAGACCACGGGATATTTCCACAATCCCCGCCTGATTACGGTGCAAACGGTGTAGCACTGTTGAGTGATTACTTCGTAACTGAACGCGTCTACAGCTCATTCCTCATGAATACGCTCGATGTTGGTCAAGATGCCACCCTCATCTTTGGCGTGCGAATGGAAAAGGAATCTAATGATTACAATGCAAAATATTCGGACCAATCGACGGGGGGAACAGGAAGCATGGTCCTGCTTACCGGAAAAGTTGTGGACACCACCGCCAGATATAATGAGACCGTCTGGCTTCCCAGTGCGCAACTATCCCTGAGGCCCACCGACTATTTGACGCTTCGATTTGCAGCTTATCGCGCTCTTGCCAGACCGGATTTCAATCTGCGACTGCCGCAGTTCTCATTTCAGGAGACTTCGAGCGGCACCAATTTGGTCGCAGGCAATCCAAGGCTTCAAGACGCAAAGGCTTGGAATTTTGAGGTAAATGCACAAGTGCACGACAACGTTCTCGGCCTTGCTTCTATTTCAGCGTTCTACAAACGCATTGACGACCTCTATCACCAGGCAAACAATGTGAACATAGGTTGGCCGTCAGGCGGTCCTAATCAGAGACTTGGAATTAATGGCTATACAACGAATGATTCTTCGGGAGTCTATCATCGACTCGATGTGCTCCTCGACCAGATCAATATGACGGCGTGGAAAAACAATGCGGTCTTCGCAAAATACCTGCACTACACCAGTAGCACGTTCAATCTGTTCGTTGCCTACAACTCCCCCACGCCTTCATACGCATGGGGATTCGAATTTGAGCATCAAATGAATTTTGGCTTCTTACCGGTTTCGTGGCTGCGCAATGTTGTGCTGACATACAATATTTCGATCACACGCTCGCAAACGGATATACTGTTCAACCAGAATGTTATTGATTCTGTATTTGTCCCGGGAACGGTAAGGCCACCACGACCCGACTCTTATAATCTGCTTTCCGACTACATCCCGCGATTCGTTACAAGACAATCTGAGAATCAACCTGAGATGTATGCCAATGTCGCCCTGGGATACGATATTTATGGATTCTCTGCCAGAGTATCACTGTTCTACCAGGACAGCTACACAAGGCTGTATTCTGCAAACGGGACAGCGGATGCAATCGTGGACGCGTTTGCAAAATGGGATCTTGCTTTCAAACAACAAGTCACACCATACCTCGCATTGTTCCTCAATGTGAATAATCTCCTTAACAGAAAGGAAACGACGTCTCGATTCAATAACGTATTCGATTGGGGAAATCTCCCTCGCACGGCCGACCTCTACGGTACGTCCGTAGATCTTGGAGCGAGGATTACACTTTAGGTTGTATCACCTAGTAATCAAATAATTCATTCATCGTCCACATAATAGAAAGGTGCACTATGAAAAACGCCTTACGCAGTTTGTGGCTGATCTTGTTCCTGGTCATGCCGCTCAGAGTGTTTGCACAGGAGGATACTTGTAACGTTCCCGACCTGTACGGCACCAACTTGTTTCTCAATGCGATCATTGCAGCCGACACGGCAGGGACCGGTTGGAAAGGTGCAAGTGGTGCAACCGCTTGGCAAAACCACACGCGCGTTTACGTCCTGCAAAAGAACGGCATGTATCCCTGGAACGCCGCAGTGCAACTCCGCACAAATCGGAAGCTGGTCATCCGCGCAGCGCAAGGTAACTACGTGCCGGGCGGCGACTGGAAACCACAGATTTATGGTTACCCGGTGGCAGGGACTCCTCCTGGAAGAATCATCAATCTCAACCAGTTGAACGACACCCTTATCCTCAAGAATCTGTCCATATGCGGGGTCGACGAATCTCAACTGGGTGCAATCGACAAAGTGCAGGGGAACTTGATTGAAATACAATCGACAGGAAGCGGAAGTATCTTTATCGATAGTTGTGTGATAAAGACCATTAACGGTCAATTAATGCAGATCGGAGCGTCGGGGGCGTGTCATGCAAATACGATCAGGATAACGAATTCCATTTATGCAGACATGGGATTCCTTGGTCAGTCGAATCTGGGCGCAGGCAGAGGCATCGACCTGCGGAACTCTGAAGTCGATTCGCTTGATATCAACAACTGCACGTTCGTTAATTTTCAGGATCGGATTGTGAGGCATCTCCTGTCCCTCCAACCAATCCACAGCTTTAAGTTCAATCACAACACAGTCCTTAACGGAATGAGCTATTGCGGAACGTTATCGCTTGGATGGGTCGATTCAGTTGGCAACGGGCCGTTTGAAATAAAGGACAATCTCTTTGTTGACAATTTTGCAATGGGTCCGGACACCGACCTCGTCCGACAAAGCGAGTTCACGGACAATCCGGAAAATGATTTGCGCAACGGCAAGTCTCTCATTACTTGGATTTGCGCGCGGCCAAACACATCCAACCACGTAACTCCCTGGGTCATATCCAATAATTACTACAGCATTTCGGATTCTGGCGCTGCAATGCGTGCGTTGACTGCTCCGTATCTCTATGTGCCGAACCCAAGTACAACTGAACCGATCATGCCGGCGGATATGAAACGGCAACTGAAAGCCAATGGCGGCGATACAGTTCTGGCGTTTCAAAAAGTCAGGGTTGCACCGACGAATGTTCCGCCGTTAATGACAAAACTCATTCGATGGTATTTTGCTCCCGCATCAGATGGAAGTCCTGCTGATTTGACAAACACGGGCGCCGGTGCTGGAAGATTGAAGACCGGTTCGAGCGGGACGCCAGCATCGCATTTCATCCACGACGTTACGAATAACGTCTGGGTCTACGACATGAAACGTCAGGTGACGCCTTGGTATTATGATAGCTTTGATGCCGGCTACAAAGCGAGTATTGATCTCTCCGCTGCCGCAAGTGATGGCAAAGTCGTGGGGTCCAAGATGTGGTCCTTCAAAGGAATTCTGACTTCGGTCGAAAAATCGGATGCGGCGCCCACAAGGTATTCGTTGGGGCAGAACTATCCAAATCCGTTCAATCCTTCGACGAAGATTGCGTACGGAGTCGCCAAGCAGACAAATGTTAAGCTGGAAGTATTCGACATACTTGGCCGCAAGATTGCCACCCTTGTGAACGAATCGAAGAATGCAGGTTCATATTCCGTCGAATTCGATGCGTCGAAGATAGTTTCAGGTGTGTATATTTATCGGCTTTCGACACCTGAACTCACTATCTCCAAGAAGATGATGCTGGTGAAGTGACGTGAAACTCGGTTTTCGCGCAGAATTCGAACCAATCCGGTAGGTTCTGCCATGACATCCAGCGGAGAATTTCCACCGCTGGATGTTTTGTTTTCGAGCCGAATTTTAAAGTACTTTCGAACCAAGAAATGCACCTAAGACACATGCTTTTGGCAAACATTCTGTTCCTTTCTTTGATGGTTACTGAACAAGTTGTGCCGGCATTTACACGGGGCTCACTCGTTGCCAATGGACAAATCACACCGGACAATGGAACATCGTCACGGAAGATGTTGGGCACGAGACCGGATGAGGAAATCAAAAATCCGTCAAACATCATTCCCAAGGATATTCTTAAGTATGATTTTATCGTTGCGAAAAATGGCAGTGGAGATTTTAGGACGATTCAAGAGGCGGTGTCTGCGTGCCGTGATTTTGCAGAACGACGTTATAGCATCTTTGTAAAAAAAGGGATCTATAACGAAAAGTTGGAAATTCCATCGTGGAAGACTCATATCAGTATCATCGGCGAGGATGTCGATAGTACCATCATAACCTATAGCGATTACTCCGGGAAAGTTGGGTATGAGGGGAAGAAACTCACAACGTTTACATCCTTTACCTGCAAAGTCTCCGGAAACGATATTCTCTTCGCGAATATTACATTTGAGAATGCCGCCGGCAGGGTTGGTCAGGCAGTTGCGCTTCACGTGGAGGGGGACCGATGCGTCTTTCGAAATTGCAGGCTCATCGGAAATCAGGACACTTTGTTTGCCTCCGGTGATAATAGTCGGCAGTACTACCTTGATTGCAATATCGAGGGAACAACCGATTTCATTTTTGGGTCTGCCACCGCGGTATTCGAACGTTGTGTGATCAAGAGCAAGAAAAATTCCTATATCACGGCTGCTTCCACGTCACCTCAACAAAACTACGGGCTCGTGTTCTTGAATTGCAGATTGACCGCCGATACTTCCGTCACCAAGGTGTTTCTCGGACGTCCCTGGCGTGTGAATGCTTACACGGCATTCGTGCGATGCGAGTTGGGAGCGCACATTGTTCCCGAGGGTTGGCACAATTGGAACAAACCTGAAGCGGAAAGGACCGCTCGATACTTCGAGTACAAGAATGTCGGACCGGGGGCAGATCCTACCCGAAGAGTGGTTTGGTCCCACCAATTGTCCTCGAAAGACAC
>CAZOIM010000121.1:0-2755 GCA_964579855.1 uncultured Ignavibacteriaceae bacterium
GAGAATTGGTCCGCCAATACCACTACAAGTTCTATTAACATTCATAATACCACCAGCCGGAATAGTTATGACTGATGTGCCTCCACCCATTGCAATCCGGCCACTTATAGTAAGCGTGCCGGCTATGGACCCCGTTGGAGTGGCACCTCCGGGCACAATCGTCGCAGCGTTGGTCCCTGTAGAAGTTGATGTCAATGTCAATTGGCCACCTGCGCTGATCGTGATGACTGCACTTCCGCCTCCAAGCGTAAGAGCCACAGGTCCAGCTGAATTGTCCAAAGTCAAAGTGATGTTGTCGGTGGAAGCAATTGTGATACTTGCAACGCTCGTGCTTGCCGCAATAGTTGGTTGCCGAGTTGGCGAGGCGTCAAATACTACAGCATCCGAGGAACCTGGAACTGCATTTTCATTCCAATTCGATGCAGTGGCCCAATCAGTTGATGTACCGCCTTTCCATGTTCTCGTGGCTCCAAATACAACGGCGCACAGTACAAAGACAGAAATTACTACCGCAAGACCTCTTCCAATGGATTTCATAATGATTCCATTCCTACGATTGTTGAACATTGTGAATTGAGTAGATACTACACTTATGAGAAGAAGCGAACCTTCATTTGAGGGGAGGGAAACTCAAGCACACGACCCGAAAGATGAGATCCATCTCAAAAAATATAGTCACTTAATCCGCGAGAGTCACGTGAACCCTCTGTTAATTCTGTATTTCTTTCTCATTTATGACAATCAGAAGAACTGTTGGTGTCAATGATACAACTGCAGTACGAAGTACCACAACGACGTTTTTGCAGAGACTTTGAGAGTGTTTTGTTAGGGAAGGGAGATCAGATGAACTACGAAACTAATTGCTCTGGCGTTTGTGGTTAGTAGGACCTGAGCGGACTCTTGTTAAGAATGGACTCAGCGGAAAATACGGGTGCTGACTTGTCAGTCGTTGGAAAACTGTCGAGCGGTGTCTCTGGGACTGGGCGTGACGTGGTCACGCCCCTTGGAAAGAAATCTCTCTTCCCCTTACTGGTCCCTCATTTCTTCGTAATTCTGAGGAGTGCTTCCAGCCAACGCCCGTAGAGTTCTTCAGCCCCATGCCGTTGGTCTTTTTGTGGCTCGATGAGGTGCGTTCTGGAAAAACCAACAAACGCTTCCTTCGTGGATTTGAACAATCCTGCACCAAGTGCTGCCCCGCGCGCCGAACCTTGAGCGCCGTCGGAATTATAGAGTTCAATGGTCACATCAGCAATGTTGGACAACGATTGGCGAAATATTGGACTCAAGAACATGTTGGCGTGGCCGGCGCGCATAACTTTGGGCTGGATTCCCATGGACTTCATGATGTCCATGCCATACCGGAACGAACAGGCAATGCCCTCCTGAACTGCGCGAATCAAGTGAGCATCGGAATGAACATTGAAATTCATGTTCAACACCTGCGCTCCAACGTCGTTGTCTTCAAGCATGCGCTCCGCCCCGTTCCCGAACGGAAGAACGATCACTCCGCCTGACCCCGAAGGGACTGTCGCCGCCAACTCGTTGAGCTTGGAATAGTCAATAGATGTCTTCCCCAACATCTTCCTCAGCCAGGACATTGCGATACCTGTCCCGTTGATGCAGAGTAATACACCTATCCGATGATCCTTGCTCGTGTGATTGACATGAGCAAAGGAATTTACTCTCGACGCCGGGTCGTATTTCACGGTTCCGCTGACCCCGTACACCACACCTGAGGTGCCAGCCGTCGCAGCAATTTCTCCGGGCTCAAGCACATTAAGCGAAAGAGCATTGTTTGGCTGATCTCCCGCCCGATAGCTAACGAGAGTGTTCGCCGATAAACCCAATTCGTCAGCAGCTTTCTTCGAGAGTCGCCCTTGTTCACCGAACGTCGGAACGAGATTGCAAATAAACTTTTCATCGATTTCATAATGCTTGAGAAGCAATTGGGCTTCGGTATTATTCTTGAAATTCCACAGAATCCCTTCCGAGAGACCGGAGATCGTTGTGCCCATCTCCCCTGTCAATCGATATGCAATGTAATCCCCGGGAAGCATGAATTTGTGAATATTTGCATAGATCTTCGGTTCGTTTTCCTTCACCCATCGAAGTTTTGAGGCTGTGAAGTTCCCAGGAGAATTGAGAAACAGTTCTAGACATCGCTCTTTCCCGATCACTTCAAACGCACGCCGACCAATATCCACGGCCCGACTGTCACACCAGATAATTGATGGTCTTAAGACTTTCCCGGTCTTGTCAACGATGACGAGCCCGTGCATTTGGTAGGAAATCCCGATGGCACGAATTGCGTCTGGTTGGACTTTGGATTTGGCAAGTATTTCTTGCGTGACTACAACCAGATTGCTCCACCACATTTCCGGATCCTGCTCGGCCCAACCGGGTCGGGGGGCATTCATCGGCATTTCTTGCTTGGGGGAGTAGCTGCTGGCAACGGATTCGCCCGTGTCAACATTGAGGAGCGTCGCTTTTACGGACGAACTTCCTACATCATAACCGATCGAATACATACAAATTCCCTTTTATTAATTATTGTTAGTCAAAATATGGGACGGTGTTGCCGTTTTTGAAACCTAGTTCGCTGATGCTCGCTAGAGTTGAACCAAATGAACCGCGAACCCTCCAAGTGTGATGTCTAGATAAATCGTAGCAAGCTTTCCATCACGTTCCGAACGAGTGTCTGGTTTCGTCTTGATGCCCTTCTTATCAAAATAGGCGATCGCTCGCTCAATGGAAT
>CAZOIM010000121.1:2855-12082 GCA_964579855.1 uncultured Ignavibacteriaceae bacterium
GGTTTCGTCTTGATGCCCTTCTTATCAAAATAGGCGATCGCTCGCTCAATGGAATTGGTGCCGATGGCAATATGGCCGTGATCCCCAAGATATTTCGATTTGAGCAATTCAAACTCGGTTCCCACAAATATTGAAGTCGCATTGTCCTTTTGTTCGAGTTGAAACATATCCGCGATTACAGAGGCTGTCGCTTGAGCTTCTTTCGAGTTCCCACAATTGATCCCGATATGGCGAAGTTTGAATCCCAACATGGTCTTGACCGCCTTTGCGGCAAGAGTTTGAATCTCATCAAAACGATGATCAGCTATGAGATCGGATTTTACCATCCAGCTTCCGCCGCAAGCAAGTACTCCTGGAAGTTTCAGGTATGAAACCAGGTTCGATTCGTCAATTCCACCCGTCGGAATAAACTTCACTTTCTTATACGGTGCACTCACTGCTTCCAAATACGCGACGCCGCCACTGGCTTCTGCAGGAAAGAATTTCAGGACTTCAAGTCCAAATTCCATCGCCTGCTCAAATTCTGTTGGGGTTGCCGCTCCCGGGATGACAGGAATATTCGTCTTGAGACAGTATTCGACGACTTTTTCATTCAGGCCAGGTGAAACGATGAATCGTGCTCCTGAATCAACGGCTTGCTTGACTTGGTCCACGGACTGGATCGTCCCCGCTCCAATCAAAATAGGAATTCCTGATTTCGAAATCAGCGATAAAGACTCTCTGGCCGCCTCTGTCCGGAATGTCACTTCCACGCACGGAAGTCCGCCGTTGACCAATGCCTTTGCGAGCGGCAATGCGTCAGCGGCGTGATTGATCGTGAGAACGGGAACAATGCCAACCAATCCTATCTGCTCAAATACTTTGTCCATTTGAGTCCTCTAAAAATGTGGAACCCGTTGCCATAGTCAATCCTTGATGTCCAGCTTATAGGCTTTCTTCACCAGCCCGTTCGCCAGCTGATAAGCCATTTCGAGTGCATCATCGATGCCTACGATGTGCCTGGCCACGAGTCCTGCAAGGTATTCGGCGTCCATTCTTCTTGCGAGATCGTGACGGGCCGGGATGGAAACAAATGCTCTCGTGTCGTCGTTGAAACCGACGGTGTTATAGAGACCGGCTGTCTCCATCACCATCGACCGATATCGCTTCATACCTTCTATACTGTCATGGAACCACCACGGCGGTCCGAGTTTCATTGCCGGGTAGAAGCCCGCCAGTGGAGCGAGTTCGCGTGAATAGGTTGTTTCGTCGAGGGTGAATACGATAATCGACAGATTGGGATTATTGCCGAATCGGTTCAACAATTCCTTGAGGTTGTGCGTGTATTCTGTCGATGAAGGGATATCCCCGCCTTTGTCGGATCCATATTTCTCAAATACGTTTCCATTATGATCTCGGTCGGAGCCAGGATGGATTTGCATAACAAGCCCGTCTTCGACACTCATGCGAGCCATTTCCATCAGCATGTGGGCCGTGAAAGCTTCCGCATCATAGTTTTCCCGTTTATTCTTCAACGCGCGTTGAAAAATTGATTCAACTTCGGCGGCGGGTAGAAGGTGAGTTCGCGGAGAATACACGCCGTGGTCCGTTGCGACTGCTCCCATCGACTTAAAGAAATGTCTCCGGCCTTCCAACGCGGCGATGAATTGAGGATAGGTTGAGATCTCTTTCCCCGCAAGTTCGCCAAGTTTGTTGATATTTGAACGCCATTGCGGATGAAGGAGATTCGTCACCGCATCAGGGCGGAACGAAGGGATCACCCGACCTTTCCAGCCCGATCTTCTGATACGATCGTGATGGTCGAGCGAATCAATTGCAGAATCAGTCGTTGCAAGGACTTCTATTTTGAATCGTTCAAAGAGCGTACGAGGAAGAAATGCAGGCGACTTGAGTTTCTTTTCTATTTGATCATAGATCGTGAGTGCAGTCTTTCCGTCGAGCCGTCCCTTGATGCCAAAGACTACGGAGAACTCGTAATCGAGCCAGACGCCTGAAGGTGTACCTCTGAACAAATGATAATTGTCCGCGAAGAGTTTCCAGATCTTTTTCGGATCCAACTCGCCTCTCGTTCCATCCTTCCGCGGAATTCCCAGAGAATCAAGTGAAATACCCTGCGAGTAGAGCATTCTGAAAATGTAGTGATCTGGAATAATGATGAGCTCGGTCGGATTCGGAAAGGGTTTGTTGTCGACAAACAACTTTGGGTCGACGTGCCCGTGCGGACTGATGATCGGGAGATCTTTGACCGACTGATAAAGTTTCCTCGCGACAGATCGGACTGCAGGGCTCGGATCAAAAAATCGATCCTTATGTAACAACAATGCGTTTGATTTCTTTGTCATGGTTTTCGAGGTGTATTGAAGATCAGTCGAAGATACTCAGAGAATCGATTTCATTCCCACCCAGTCCATATCGTCGAACGCCTGATTCTCTCCTCCCATCGCCCATATAAATGAGTAGCTTTGTGTCGCAACACCGGAATGAATTGACCAGCTCGGAGAAATGACGGCCTGGCGGTTTCGCATAACGATATGACGTGTCTCTCCCGGTTCTCCCATCAGGTGAAAGAGGATCGACCCTTCGGCAAGATTGAAATACATGTAGATTTCCGATCTGCGTTGGTGTGTATGGACAGGCATGGTATTCCAGACGCTCCCTTCCTCCAGTTCAGTCAAACCCATCACGAGCTGACAACTTTTGATTCCGTTGGGATGGATATACTTGTTGATGGTACGTTTGTTCGCATCTTTGGCATTCCCGAGAGGACTGTGTTCCACATCGGCAAATGCAGCGTGCACCGTTGGCATATCCTTGTGGGCCGGATAGCTCACAAAATAGAATGCGGCGGGATCCTTGGACTTCTTGCTCCCAAATTCAATTTCCCTGGTTCCCCTGCCAATATATAATGCATCTTTATAGGCCATCGGATGCTCTTCGCCATCCACCTTGATGTAGCCTTCTTTGCCAATATTGATGATACCGATCTCCCGGCGCTCGGTAAAATATTCTGCCGCCATTTCCTTCTTGCTGCTCAATAATTTGAGCGTTTTTCCAGAAGGTACGGCCGATCCGATGATGGAACGATCTACGTCCGTATAGACCATTTCGAGCTTTCCCGGACTGAAGAGCTGATCTACCAGAAACATGCTCCGAATCTCTTCAGAGGTCATTCTCTTAACTGCCTGGGGATCAGAAGTATAACGAACTTCCATAGCATTGTCCTTTGGTGAATTTGAAGCTTTAGGTCAACACCTCATTTGTTAAACACATATGATAACTGCAACGGAGATCCAAGATTTGCTGCAAATCGATCCAAATAGTTGTTCCAGTCTTCCACCGTCTTGAAATCTCCACTTCTGGTCCAACCTGCTCCCGAATAATATGTGAATGTAGATCCGCGTTTCGCATCCCCCAGGACGATATACTGAGAACTGTCTTCCGCCCATCCGGTGACAGTTTTCGGTAGAAAGACAACGCCCGTTCCAAGTGAACCGTTTTCTGGATTGCTATTCGTCTGTCCCCAAAGACTCATCCAATCGTGCTCTTCGTTCTTGTAGAACTTCGTGCTGTCTCTTTTCACGAGACCGCATGCTAATGTGATCGACTCGTCTTCCCAACCCCCTTTGAATGTGACATCGATCCGATTCAAGTTCTGTCCGGCGTCCAGCGTAATTTTCTTGACTTCCCTTAAGATAGTCCCCTCCACGTTCCACGTATCGTAGGAGAGTTCAAAACTTGCGCGAATCGGTCCGGTCGAGATGATTTTATACGAGTTAAAGACACCAGGCTGATAGACTCTGCCGCCATACCAAATGCCGGAACCTCCGCAACCCAGCGTTCTGCCAACATTGAAAAAATCTGCCCCCTCCCCATGATCCTCGTGATAAACGATCTTCGGCGTCTGCTCTTCACCCGCGTACCACTTCTTCACGATGGGATATCGTACACGTTTCGTCCACACGTCGATTCCATTGTTTACTTCTGCAGCCAGCGCCGGACCATACATCCGAAAAGCGATATGATCATTCTCCCATGCCAGATCGTCTCTCGGTTCGACGTAGCGCGCGTCAACGAGAGAACTCACCGAGTGACGGTTTCTGGGAGCCGCAGCTACGAGGAACCACTTGGTCTCGCGAGGTTTAAGACTCGCTTGAAAGATGAATTGTTCAGGAATATTATCGAGTTCATCGTGGAACCACTGCGAGACAAGTTCCTTTCCGGTTCCAGTGTCTTGCACGTCGAGAGGTTTAGAAGTATCCAGAGAAAGCGCAACCTTCAACGTGTCCCACGGAATCGAAACTGTTTCGTTTTCCCTCGCAATGTCGGATTGGTTGGAAACTTTCACTATCAAGTGTTTTTGTTGTCCAAAACAAAGCACGACAGGTAACAACATACCTACTGCAACTGATCCAATCAGCTTCGTCAAAGTCCAGATGATCCTGTTATTCATAAGTAATGAGCTCTTTCGCTGTGCTCTCAGGCAACGTATGCCGACGATGCAGTGGACCCGCCGCGTCCAGTCCAATTCGTATGGAAAAACTCTCCGCGCGGATGGTCGATTCTTTCATATTGGTGGGCTCCAAAAAAGTCGCGTTGAGCCTGTAGAAGGTTTGCCGGAAGGCGTGCATTCCGAAATCCATCATAATAATTCAATGCAGTCGAGAATGCGGGAATCCAAATCCCGTTTAATACTGCCGTGGAGATCACCCTTCGCCACGCATCCTGAGACTTTTCGATGGTAGTTTTGAAGAAGGGATCGAGCAGGAGATTGGAAAGACCGGCGTTTTTGTCGAATGCCTCTTTGATCTTTCCGAGGAATGCGGAACGTATAATGCATCCGCCCCGCCACAATAATGCAATTCCGCCGTAGTTAAGATTCCATTTGAATTCATCCGCTGCAGCTCGCAAGAGGACATAACCCTGCGTATACGATACGAGCTTGGATGCATACAAGGCCTGTTCAAGATCTTTCAAGAACGCTTTCTTATCTCCGGTGAATTTTGGTACTGGGCCGTGAAGTACTTTCGATGCTTCCACTCGTTCAGACTTCATTGCGGACAGGCAGCGGGCATAGACAGCTTCGCTGATCAGTGTGAGCGGAACTCCGAGATCCAGAGACGATTCGCTCGTCCACTTGCCAGTTCCTTTTTGTCCCGCGGTGTCCAGAATATTGTCGACGAGCGGTTTTCCGTCCACATCCTTGAACGCAAGGATGTCCCTCGTGATTTCGATCAGATAACTGTTGAGTTCCCCGTCGTTCCATTGTGAAAAAACATCGTGCATCTCCATCGCAGACATACCGAGCAATTCCTTCATAATTTGATATGCTTCGCATATGAGCTGCATATCTCCATATTCGATACCGTTGTGAACCATTTTCACGAAATGTCCCGCACCATTATCGCCAACCCAGTCGCAGCACGGTGTGCCGTCAGCAACTTTTGCAGCGATAGACTGAAAGATCGGCTTCACGTGGGGCCAGGCAGCCGCAGATCCGCCGGGCATAATAGAAGGTCCCTTCAGCGCACCTTCTTCTCCTCCCGAGACTCCGGTGCCAATAAACAGCAATCCTTTTGATTCAAGATATTTTGTTCGACGAATCGTATCAGGAAAATGCGAATTCCCACCGTCGATGATGATGTCGCCTTTGTCCAGAAGTGGGATGAGATGTTCGATGAACTCATCCACCGCCTTCCCGGCCTTCACCATGAGCATTATTTTTCTGGGTGATTTCAAGGATTTTACGAATTCTTCGATGGAATGGGATCCGATAAACTTCTTTCCTTTTCCTCTCCCGTTCATGAAGGCGTCGACTTTTTCTACTGTGCGATTGAATACTGCGCACGTAAAACCTTTACTCTCCATGTTCAATACAAGGTTCTCGCCCATCACGGCCAATCCTACCAAACCAATATCAGCTTTCGTATCCATAAGTATTTTGTCTTCCTGAGTTATGCGAGTATTTTCAAGCTACTATATTAAATCCGATTTGTCTGACCATTGTGCTTATGTCATCTCCCGCATTGAGCAGTTTAGCCGTGAATGCAGGAAACTCCCGCCGTAATGGGTATGAACTACGCTGTTGTTCAAACGTGTGTGGAGAATTTCGAAGACGTTGATCGTCGGCAAGAACGTCGTAGGTCTTGCTGACGAGTTTGCAGGCAATTTTCTGTCGCTTCAAGTTCGCACAATCCAATTCTAATGTCGTGTTCTCCGGCGTTGGAATATGTTCAGGGAACCAGTCATCAATGCCAAGCTTGAAGAATCGACTGAGTGCGCGAACAGCCATGGAAGTACCATTCGCTTTTCCGTCGGCGGAATATCCGGCAACGTGTGGAGTCGCAATATCAACGCGATTGAGAAGGTCAAGGTTGATTTGCGGTTCATTCTCCCAGACATCCAGGACACACGCTGCAATCTTGTGTCGCGCAAGCAACGATCGTAGTGCATCCGTATCAATGACCTCTCCTCTCGATGTATTGAAGAGAATCTGTGAAGGTCTCATTTCTGACAGGAATTTCTCATCGACGAGATGAAATGTTCGGTCTTCGGTCTTATAGTCCAGAGGAACGTGGAATGAAATAATATCCGCCTCATCGATTATCCGACTCAACGGAACAAATCCGGACGGACCTTCGATCCTTTCTCGCGGAGGATCGTTCAGTAGCACCTTCATGCCAAGAATGGTGCAAAGCGCAGCCACCTTTGAGCCTACGTTTCCGACACCGATGATACCAATTGTCTTGCCGGCAAGCTGAAATTCCAATTTGTTGGACAGATGAAAAAGAACCGCAGCGATATACTGTTGAACGGAGGATGAATTACATCCTTTGGCGTTTGTCCATTGAATATTATTTGCCTTGCAGTACTCTATATCAATGTGATCGTATCCTATTGTCGCCGAAGCAATAAACCGAACTTTCGTTCCGTCCAAAAGCTTATTGTTGCACGTGGTGCGAGTACGAACAATCAACGCATCGGCATCCACCACGTCCTTCTGAGAAATCGAAGCTCCAGACAAATACACTACCTCGGCAAACCTCTCCAGTACACCTTTGATGAACGGTATGTCCTTGTCGATAACAACTTTCATAACGGAAAAATCCTCGCGTCGCTTTAATCGTCTTGAAATCGCTTCTTGTGGGCCCAGAGCCCCAAGGCCGGATTTGACACGTAGAACACCTGTTCTCCATCAGACATTGTATTCGGGCCTTCCTTAAGCGATTGGGGGTTGTAGCGCTTCATCATGTCCTTCAATTCTGAAAAACCGAACTGCACCCCCTCAATTTCTTTCTGAGTCAAATGTCCCGGACAATATGTAATCTTAAACCTTCCTTCGGAAGTACCGTGGATGAGGTGCGCAGCGGCGCTCAGGTTGTTCTTCAAATCGTCGTTGTCGCGTACCAATTGAAGTACCTTGGGAGTGCTCACATATCCATATTTTCGAATGAGGGCATCGATTTGTTTGTCTTCGCCAAATTCCTTCAATCCTGGAGCCAGGACGAGAAGCTCTCCACCGTCCGCGATCGCCATACGAGTCCGATAAATGCTCTTATTGCCCAACCACGTGCTCTTATATTCAGAAGGATCGAGGTATACAACGACCTTTTTCAAAGGCTCATCCACCATTCGGAAATTTACTTTCATGGCAAGTCGGGCTGCAAGGTTGAAGCATTCAATATCATCCCCGACGTAGAGACCCCGCACCTTCAGCTGGCCATCAGCATCCTGAGCGACTACCGTGAGGACATAAACGATGGGAATGTTCTTTGTGAAATGATCGGAAGCGTAATTTAAAACCCTACGAACAGGATTGTCAGCGCGACCCATAATTCGTTCCATACCATACACAGCGCCGAGGAAATGACTCTTGTTGATGCTTTCAGGCCCCCCGCAACCGATCAATACATTTTTGTTGTAGCCGGCGATGCCGATCACTTCGTGAGGAACAACCTGGCCGATCGAAAGGACGAGGTCGTGTCCTCCATTGACGACGAGTTTGTTAACCTGGGATTGCCAGGAATAATTGAGCTTTCCTTCGGACTGTTCGCGGATGAAATCTTCTGAAACTTCGCCAATATTGACAATATCGGTCCGCCAATTGTGTACCCGGAACAAATTCATCGGCGTCTCGCCGAACATCGCCTTGATAGCTTGTTCACTCATCGCGGAATGCGTCCCAAGTGCTGGCAGCACGTCGGTGAGCTTTTCACCGTAGTATTTCCACGCCAATCTCGTCAGAATACCCGCGTGCGAATGGAATCGCGTGAAATCCGGAGGAATTGCCAGGACTTTTTTTCGCGGTCCAATCTTCCCCAGCGCTTCAGACAACCCGTTACTCAGATCCTGCTCCAGAAGAATGTCAGTCTCGGAACCTCTTTTGTAAAATATCACAGTTCTTCCCTTCCTCTATCGATTGATTCTCGCGGTACCGCCTTCCATTACGTGACGTATCTCATCCATCGTCACCATGCTCGTGTCGCCCCGGGTACTTTGAAGCAACGCTCCGTGTGCAGCTCCCATTTCGACGCATTCCTGCAAGGGCAATTTGTGCGTAAGACCGTAAATTAATCCGCTGCAAAAGCCATCGCCGCCGCCGACGCGATCTTCGATCTCCAGATTTTCATATTTGCGTGATTCGTAGAACTTGCCGTCATAGTACACGATTGCAGACCAATTGTTGACAAGCCCGCTGACGACCTCACGAAGCGTCGTGCCGACACAGAGTATGTTGGGATAGGTCTTAACGACTTTTCCGACCATGGCCTTATACCCATCAACAGGCAATTTCTTGAGCTGCGCATCGGTTCCTTCAACCGAGAAGCCCAATACTTTTTGAAAATCTTCTTCGTTTCCGATCAGGACATCAATGAAAGGAATCAATCTTTTCGTGACCTCGATTGCTTTCTTGCTAGACCATAGTTTGCTTCGGAAATTCAGGTCGTAGCTCACGACTGTTCCAGAATCGTGGGCAGCTTTCATCGATTCGAGAGCTATTTCGGCACAGCTGTCGCTCAGTGCTGTGAAAATTCCTCCAGTGTGAAACCAGCGACTTTTTCTCTTGCCGAAAATTCTTTTCCAGTCGACCTCACCTGGTTTCAGATGTGCAATTGCGGTGTGGCCCCGATCGTACATCGACACGCTGGACCGTACTCCGATTCCAACCTCGGTGAAATTCAACCCGACCCGATCATTCCTTCCAACTCCATCATAGGGGACCCACACGA
>CAZOIM010000122.1:0-6959 GCA_964579855.1 uncultured Ignavibacteriaceae bacterium
CCCAATGAGCTAATGATATAGGGGTCGCCCTGGGTCCCGCTGCCCGTTGGCACAACCGATGTTTGCGACCATGCGTTTGTGGCAACACCCAGAACAAAGAGCATTGCAGCCACGAGCGCGTTTACGTTCTTCTTCATGCCTTCTCCTCTCGAATGTTTATCATCGATGCGTTACTTTTTCCTGCATTCAAATCCCCAGCAGCGATCACCGTCATTTCAGGAGTATCATCTTCTTGAGCAGTTGCTTCCCACTGGATTCCAATCGGGCAAAGTAAACGCCGCTCGCAAATCGGGTTCCATCGAATTTTGCCTGCTGATATTCTCCGGATTTCCGATTTTCATCAATCAGTGTGGCGACTTCTCTTCCCACGATATCGTAGATCTTGAGGACTACGCGACCGTCTGTCGGCAGCGTAAATTCAATCGTGGTCGACGGATTGAACGGGTTGGGGTAATTCTGGCTGAGTGTGAAGACTCTCGGAGCAGACCCAACATCTACCTGCACGACTTGTGAGTACTTGAAAGCGCCATTGCGGTCCGTCTGTTTGAGGCGATAGGAGTACGAACCCGGTGCAAGCCCGCGGTCGGTGAACGTGTATTTCAACAGATGTGTGCTCGTTCCGGCGCCTTTTTCAAATCCTGCCTTCTCCCAATCCGCACCTGGCATTCCGAAATTCGCATTTGCTTTTCGCTCCACTTCCCATCCTTCATTATCGACTTGCGTGCTGGCGGTCCACTGGAGATCAGCGTTCAACCGATTTGATGTTGCCGAGAACGAAGTCAATTCCACCGGGAGGGCCACGACGCCGCCATTTTGCCACTTGAGAAACGGATAACCATTGTTGATGACTTTGTTGGTCGTATCCATATCCCAGTAGTCGTTCGTTCCGTTGGTCGTCTCGAGAACAAAATCCCAGCCGGGGTTCGTAAACGTCGATACTGTCTTAAGTGAAGATGAGGATTCTCCGGTACCCGCAGCGCTGCTGCTTGTGCTATCAGTGTCGAAGAATGAATTGGTTACAGGATCAGCGGTATAGTTGCCTCCAATCAGACCACCATAGGCTGAAGGTGCGCTCACCTTGCTGACGCTGTAGCAATTGACAATAGAACCACCGCTGTGGTTTCCAACTAATCCCCCCGCACCGCCACAGGAGACGCTTACTTCGCCGGTCGTATAACAATTCGATATCGTGCCGGAGCCGAACGGGGTATAGCCAACAAGCCCGCCCATGCTATAATTGGACCCTCCTGTTACTCTACAGTTGCTGAAGCTCTCTGCAACGGATCCGACGTTCTCCCCGATGAGACCACCGCAGTCGCCGTATGAGGCTTGGACCGCTCCAGTTGCGTAGCATTGGCTCACGCTGGCTCCGGACGAATTTAATCCCACCAACGCTCCGACAAAATCATGACCGGACACACTGACGTTTGTAACTCCAAGACTGTCAATGACGGCCGACGAGGAGGTATAACCGAAGAGTCCCTGATAATTGCTTCCGGATCGTGAAATGTAAAGGCTGTCTATGTCATACCCCTGGCCGTCGTATGAACCTGAAAAGGGGTGCGCACTCGTGCCAACGGGGGAGAACCCTGCGCCTGCATTCCACGTTGACGTTGCTGACGCCTCGATGTCTGCCGTTTGTTTGTAGGAGTCGCCCCAGGCGGTGTCGTTGGCTGCATCCTGCAACCACTTCAGGTTGGCAAGGCTCGCAATAATATGCGGATCACCTGATGTTCCGCTCCCTGACGGCGCTGTTTCCGTGGCTATGGTTGTCGTGAAGGTCTTCTCACTCCCGCGCACGTAGCCGAGGTCGCTTACGGCCGAAACCAACAGATAATATGTATGACCCGACGTCAATCCAGACAAATTCGCCGAGATGTGGGTGGAAGCGTATCCTGTTCGTGGGCTCTGAGCCGCAACGACACTGTCCGTATAAACCCCCGCACTACTACCGTATAAGAACCGTATTGTTGTAGTATCGCCATTTGGGTTGACCGTACCGTACGAAACTGCGCTCGTTGAAGCGATGAACGATACAGAATCTGTGGATGCCGTTGGAATGGATGGCGACTGGGATGTCGTAAAGCTTGTTTCAGTTCCCACCGTAGAACCGAGTGAACTGGACGCGATCACACGGTAATAGTATGTTGTGCTGGCCGTAAGGCCCGAGATATTCGCCGAGACGGCAGTCGCTCCCCATCCGCTCAGCGGACTCTGCGTCGCTGTCACCGTATCGGGATAATTTCCGGAGGTTGTGCCGTAAACAAACCTCACGGTGGTCGTCCCTTTGTGCGGGCTCACACTTCCGTTGAGGGTGGCACTCGACCAGGTTATGCCGGTGGCTGCGCTTGTCGATGCCGTTGGTGCAGCCGCGGCGTATTGAGCCTGCCAGGCCAATCCCGGATATCCATTATTGACGCCAGGGTCGATGACCCACGTCGATGTGAAATCCCAGCCCGTGTTTGTAAAGGTAGATTGCGTTTGCATCTGCGACGATGTCTCTCCCATGTCGCCGGAACTGCTGCTGGATTGACCGGACGTTTGGGTATCCCAGAAAGAGTTGGTCGATGAACCGATGTTGCTCCCCACGAGGCCGCCCACAAGCGAGCTTCCAGTAACGCTCCCGGAGCTGTAACATTTATCCACGCCAGCGCCCCCATCTCCTCCGATCAAGCCGCCCACAATGCTACCGGTTGCTATGACCGTATCCCTGCTGTAGCAATTGGTCATATTTGCGGAGTTGAATGTGTATCCCACGAAGCCGCCGACTTCCGATGATCCCTGGACCTTGCCCGTGCTGTAGGATCCGGTGATAGAGGAGTAACTATCGAACAGGCCTGCAAAGCCCCCCGCATACGTCGATCCGCTGTCACTGCCGGCGGCGTAGCAGTCTGTTACGGTAGAGACGCCGGTAATGTCCCCCGCAAATCCGCCGGAATAACTTCCGGTCGAGCGAACGTTTCCGGAACTATGGCTGTTCGAGATTGCGGATTGGGTAACATATCCAATGAATCCCGCCACATAACCCGATCCTCTTACCGATCCGGTTGCGTAGCTGCTATCGATGACAGAATTCGAAGTGTTGACCCCGAAGCCGTATCCGACTAATCCACCAACGTAAGACCCGCCGGTGACGGCTGCCGTGCTGTAACAACTCCGTACCATAGTCACTTGATTGGTGTAACCCACGAGTCCTCCCACATACTGATGCGCACCAGTCACCGTGCCCCCACTATAGCTGTTGGTGATCATGACCTCAGTATTGACATTTCCGATGAGACCGCCCACATAATTGGAATCTCCGACAACCGTGGCAGTGCTATGGCACCCGGTGATGGTAGCCTGTACAGGTGTTGTGGTGCCGGTCGCAAAACCGATGAGCCCACCAACGCTCTGATCATGGCCATGGACCGTTCCGGATACGTAACAGCTTGCAACGGATGAAACTGACAGGTAACCGACCAGTCCGCCCACTTCCTGACTGACGCCGGTTCCCGTAACTGTTGCGGTACTGTAAGAGTCGTTGACCGAAGAACCATTTTCATTAATCCCCACCAGTCCGCCAAGATCCGCACCGCTCAGACTGTCAAGTACACTGCCGGTACTGTAACAGTTGTTGATCGTGGAAGAATTATTTTCTCCAACGAGCCCACCGACTCCGGCATTGGAGCCCCCTGTGACAATTGCGCTACTCGAACTGTTACTTATCGTCGACGGCCCGGAATCGTTTATATTGCGCCCCACAAGTCCGCCGACGTCGTTCCCCGAGCTGCTGACGCTTCCGGAGACGGTGCAGCTGTCAATACTGGAGCTGTGTTTTTCACCGACAAGTCCCCCGACATATCCCCCTCCGCCCGTCACCTTCACGCGTATGTTGGTAAGCTTGATATTCTTCAGCGTTGCCCCATTGGTGGACCCGAACATTCCCGCGTCCGATCCACTTCCCCTGGAAATGAACAGTCCAGTGATCGTGTGTCCGTTGCCTTCATATGTTCCCGTGAATTGGTTACCGGAAAGAGCAATCGGGGTGAAGCCAGCCCCTGCATTCCATGATGAATCTGAAGACGCATCGATATCCAATGTTTGGAGGAAATGAGAGCTCCACGAGCTGGAATTCTGGGTTATCCAGTACAGGTTGTTGAGCGTGGCGATCCGGTATGGATCGCCGGACGTACCGCTGCCGGAAGGCGCGGTGGCCGTTTGAGAATTCGAATTTGAAATGACAACGAGAACCATGAACAGCATCCCTGCGAAAACATGTACCCCTTTACACATGTTAACCTCCATCCGAGAATTTGATTTTGAGATTTGCAGCTATTTCACCATCAACATTTTCTTGATGAGTTGTTTTCCACCGGCCTGCAGGACGGCAATATAAACTCCCGAGGAATACCGGGAAGCATCGAACAACGCCTGCTGATACTCTCCGGCCTTCCGGTTCTCATCGAGCAGCGTCGCGACTTCACGCCCGAGAATATCATAGACTTTCAATGTGACGCGTCCGTCCTTCTCGAGCGTGAATTCAATCGCCGTCGTCGGATTAAAGGGGTTGGGATAGTTCTGGCTGAGCGTGAATACTCTCGGCGCAGAACCAACGCTGACCTGCACCACCTGCGAGTATTTGATAGCGCCACTGCGGTCTGTTTGACTGAGGCGGTAGGAGTACAATCCCGGTGCAAGCCCACGATCGACGAAAGAATATTGCAGAGGGTGAGTGCTCGTCCCCGCGCCTTTCACCAAACCGACGCTACTCCATTGCTGATTGCCGATTTCCGAATGCTGATTGGTGGCGGTAAGGTTGATTGCTGCCTGCTGACCGCTGACGGCAGCTCTTTCCACTTCCCATCCTTCATTATCCACCTCCGTGTTTGTTGTCCATCGGAGCTCGGCGTTCAGACCGCTGGAGGTCGCGTTGAACGAACTCAGTTCCACCGGCAAAGGTGGGCCGGATGGACTTGCCAGGTACCGGGCAACGGCGAATGCGAGATTGAACGAGAGGTCCGAAGAACTTCCTGCGACCACAATCCTGCCGTCCGACTGCAAAGCAACCGCATTTCCAATGTCATAGATTCCTCCCCCACCATCGCCGATGGTTGTCCTGACAGAGCCGCCCGGACCGAAGGAATTGTCCAACGTCCCGTCATCCAGAAATCGCGCAACGGAAAAAGCATAATATCCCGCGTTGGCAGAATAACCGGCGACCACGATCTTTCCGTCCTGCTGGAGGGCGACCGAAGTACCTTCATCATCTGTCGCATCTCCGCCGAGTATGGAGGCGCGTGCCGTTCCGTTTGTGCCGAACGCATTGTCGATCGTCCCGTCCGCATTGAACCTGGCCACGGCAAAAGCGTAGTTCGTATCCGCATCCGCAGAATTGCCCGTGGCGACGATTTTTCCATCCGGTTGGACGGCAACAGAATTTGCAGCGTCGTCGAAGTGGTTGCTGCCGTCGATGTACGTCATCGCCGAGCCGTTTGTACCGAATGTATTGTCAGGGGCGCCCGTCGTGTCGAATCGCGCCACCGCAAACGCCCAGTTGTTCTCCGCATCCGCGGAGTATCCGGCCGCCACGATCTTCCCGTCGGACTGGACGGCAACGGTGGAGCATTCGTCCTCCGTACCGCCGCTTCCGCTGAGAAACGCCCGCGTCGTACCGTTCGTTCCGAACGTGTTGTCAAGCGAACCATCCTCTTTGAACTGCGCCAACCCAAATGCAAAATGACCATCGCCGTCTTCCGAATAGCCTCCAACGATGATTTTGCCGTTGGGTTTGACGGCCACTGAAAGTCCGGCATCGGATACGCCACCGGCAATGTGTGTCACCGCGGTGCCGCCGGAGCCGAACGCGTCGTCGATCGTTCCGTCGGAATTGAAGCGGGCCACAGCAAATACCTGAACAGAATCCAGCCCGACGACGACGGTCGAGGTTCCAGCCGCGACAATCTTTCCGTCCGGTTGCACGGCGACTGCATAGCACAAATCCGCCCCAACCTCCGGGTTCACCTGTACCAACGTCGAGCCGCCGCTCCCGAATGTCCCGTCGAGAGCGCCGCTCGTATCGAGCCGTGCGACGGCGAATCCCATGTACGTAAAGGATGCGTCGAGCGAAAATCCCGCCACGACAATCTTTCCATCCGGTTGTATGGCAACCGCGTTTGCTTCGTCGTACACGCCCGCTCCCTGACTGACATAAAACCGGGCAGTGCCGTCGGCGTCGAATGAGCTGTCCGGTGTCCCGTCATCGTAGGAACTTACGGTGAACGGCGACGGAACCTTGTACAACATGCGGGACAATACGGCTGGTCTGCTTTTGACGGGTTTCGGCGGGCGTTCCGGCTTTCTCGCCAATTTCGTGTGTCGTATTGTGCGAAGATCGTTCGCGAGTATTTTCGATGGACCCTGTTTCCCCTTCGTCCATCCGGCGCCAATCGCCGCTGGGATCACAAACATCAAAAAAATGAACAGGAGTTTGTGCGTCTCTGATGTCCTCATGGCACCCCCTCTAATGGATGGTTGCAGAATATTCGTGAATTCACGCCAAGAACGCAGTTACTTGATCAAGAGCATCTTTTTCAACAGCTGCTTTCCGCCCGCCTGCAGCACAGCAATATAGACACCCGAAGAATACCGGGAGGCATCGAACATCGCCTGCTGATATACTCCGGCCCTCCTGGTTTCATCGAGCAGTGTCGCAACCTCCCGACCCAGAATGTCATAGATTTTCAAGGCAACGTGTCCGTCGTTTTCGAGCGTAAACTCAATCGTGGTCGACGGATTGAACGGGTTGGGGTAGTTCTGCCCGAGTGAGAAGACCCTCGGCGCAGATCCGACATTGACCTGCACCACCTGCGAGTATTTGAAAGCACCATTGCGATCCGTTTGTTTGAGGCGATAGGAGTACAAACCCGGTGCGAGTCCACGATCGATGAACGAGTAATGTTGCGGATGCGTACTCGTCC
>CAZOIM010000122.1:7059-12066 GCA_964579855.1 uncultured Ignavibacteriaceae bacterium
CCCGGTGCGAGTCCACGATCGATGAACGAGTAATGTTGCGGATGCGTACTCGTCCCGGCGCCTTTCTGAAATCCCGCTCTTGCCCAATCCGCATTTGGCATTCCAAAATTCGCAATCGCTTTTCGTTCCACTTCCCATCCCTCGTTGTCCACTTCTGTGCTTGTTTGCCACTTCAGATTGGCGCTTAATCGACTGGAGGTAGCCGTGAACGAAGCCATTTCAACCGGAAGGGTAACATCAGAAGCCGCACCAATGGCATACTGACCGAACGTTGCAACACCCGTCTGCGTGAAGCTGTGATTGGATATGTTCTGGTTGAAGTTGGCGGTGACGTCGACCCAAGGGCTGTCTGCCGCTTTGCGCTGAATGATCTTCAGTGTTCCTTCGTTTGAGGGATTACCCATGGCGCTGTAATTCAAGGTAATATTAGCGGTGTCGGTCCCGACTTTGAAAATACCCCACACCACAGGCCACCGCTGTGTAATGCCGTTGGGAAACGTTTCGCTTGTAACCACACTATCGTTCGGCAAACCAAAGCTATACAGTTCGAGTAGATTTAGACTATCTACGTTGGAAGTGATCGTTGCAGCAATCGTGCT
The DNA here is from genome assembly GCA_964579855.1 of uncultured Ignavibacteriaceae bacterium. Lineage (GTDB taxonomy): Bacteria > Bacteroidota > Ignavibacteria > UBA10030 > UBA10030 > JADGQA01. The sequence continues at coordinate 7,659 of CAZOIM010000122.1, forward strand.
TCCGGATTGACCCGCGCTATCGGGAGCCGATGAAGCATTGTAGGCACCGTACTTTCCCACCGGAACTTCGGAAGTTGTCCACGTCGGACCGTTTGTGAGCGTGCCGTGGTTTCCACCGATGGAATCGGCAGCAGTTGTTCCCGACCCCTCATTGAATTGCCAATAGGAAATCAACCCGCTCTCGTTTCCCGTAAGTGTATGATTCAAGTCTGCCTGGATCTGTTGCTCTGTCCGTGCGACACCCCAAACCCGTACTTCATCTATTACTCCTTTGAAGAAATTGCAGTTGCAGTTACCTGGTGCCTGTTCGCCGATGGCGAATGTCCCTGTATTGGTCGTTAAAGGACCTGATGCCGTTGACTGACTGAGAAGATGGCCATTGAGATAAAACTTGATCCCGTTCGAACCTGTCTGGAATACGAGTGCAACGTGCGACCACGTGTTGAGAGGAACGGTTCCCGCGCTGTAGTACCACGTGCCGTTGGTATAGAGTCCGAGGCCCGGCTGGCCGTTCGGTTTGACTTCAAAGAGGTAGTTGTAGGCCCCTTTATCAATGATCGCCATATTCGCGGATCCTGTCGGATAAACCCACGCTTCCAACGTGAGGTTATTCGTTAGTTGAAGGGAAGAATTGTCGGGCACGGAAATGTACTGGCTGGAACCCGAATTAAAGGTCAAGGCAGAGCCGGGCACCGTCGACAAGGCCGGGTAAGCCCGGGTGGTAAAGCTTATTTCATCTCCGCGAACATAACCCAGATTACTCGTTGCGGCGACGCGAACGTAGTACGTTGTCGCCGGCGACAAACCGATCAGGGTTGTGGAAACGTTGATGGAATCCCACGGCACCAGAGGACTTTGCGATGCGGCAATACTGTCCGTGTATGATCCGGAAACCGTCCCATACAGAAATCTCACCACGGTCGAGTCGCTGTTCGAATTCACCGCACCGTTTGCCACCGCTGATGTGATCGTTACGGTGGAAGCAGATTGCGTCACCGCCGTCGGCGATGATGATGACGATGAAGATACTTCTGTAATGCCCCTCAGATACGGATACCCGTTGTTGATGGCGCTGTGCATCGCCCAGGTGCTGCCAAAATCCCAACCAGCGCTGGAGAATGTGGTGTATGTCTTCATGGCGGATGTGGTTTCACCCGTCCCCTCCGCACTGCTCGATTGGCCGGATGTTTGGGTGTCCCAAAAACAATTGTTCGCAGAACCATTGGTCAAACCGACCAGCCCGCCCAGATAAAAATATCCTCCCACGCTTCCCGCGCTGTAGCAATTGGTCACCGTTGCGTTGTACGTTTCAGCGATCAATCCACCGTTCTTTTGAGAACTGCCGACGTTTGCAAGGCTGTAACAATTGCTCATCGTCGTCCCGCCGTCCGTGAGATATCCTGCAATACCACCGGCCCAGTATGAATTCGCGATGACGGTCCCGGTGGTAAAGCATTTGCTGACGACCGTGGCGCCATAGGCAAATCCCACGATGCCGCCGACGTATTGATTGGCAACGATACTTTCGTTGACAAGACCCAAATTCTTTATGGTTGCACCGTTCGTCTCTCCAAACATCCCGATCGAAAGGCTGCCGCCGAGAGAAATGGTGAGCCCGGCAATGGTGTGACCGTTTCCGTCGTACGTCCCGGTGAACTTCGTCGAGCCATGAATGCCGATGGGAGAAAACCCCGACGCCGAATTCCAGAGAGAAGTCGAGGAAGCATCAACGTTTGTGGTTTGTTTGAAGTATTTGTTCCAGGCAGAGCTGTTGGAACTCTTTTGCAGCCAGGCAAGATTGTTGAGCGATGCGATCAGGTATGGATCGCCCGACGTGCCGCTCCCTGAAGGAGCGGTGGTCGTGACCATCGGATATCCGCCTGAGGTTTGCCACTTCAGGAACGGGAAACCGTTGTTGATACTAGTCCCGATGTACCACGCAGTAGAATCCCAGCCCGCGTTGCCGAACGTCAGAGGGTCCTTCATTGAGACGGAATTTGCCCCAGTCGCGCCTGTTGCTGTTCCGATACCGACACCCGTTGATCCAGCTGAGTCGGTGTTCCAAAAACAGTTGCTCAGTGTTGCGCTATTGGCCCCAGCGAATCCGCCCACGGTACTGCTCCCGCTCACGCTTCCGGTACCATAACAGTTCACGATCTTCGGATTGTTTGATCCGCCGACATTGTAACCGACAAAGCCTCCGATCCATGTGCCGCTCGCAACGACCTGGGCCGTGCTGTAACAATTGCTGATCGTCGATGTATCGCTGTTGTAACCCGCAAAGCCTCCGTTATAACTCCCACAGAGAATCGTTGCCGCACTGTAGCATCTGCTGAAGACGCCTCCCTGGTTGTAGCCGACGATCCCGCCGACATAGTTGTTACTTCTGATAACGGCAGAGGAGTAGCAATTGGTGATGGTTGTATAATCGGTCTCGCCGATAAGTCCGCCGACGCGAGCCCACGTTTCGATGGTATCGATCACCATGCCTGTTGTCGAACAATTGCTGATGGTCGACGAGTTGATGATTCCGACGAGCCCGCCGACCATGCCCGAGGTTCCCCCGGTGACGGTTGCCGCGCTGCTGCAGTTGCTGATCGTCGACGAGCCGCCGCTCCCGCCGACGAGTCCACCGATTTCGTATTGAGTAGTGCTCACAGTCCCGCTGGAAAAGCAACTGTCGATTGTTGAACCATAATTGCTACCGACAAGTGCGCCGATAAAGTGGTTGCCGGTGACGTTCACATTTACGAGCCGGACATTCCTGATCGTCGCGTTTACCGTTGACCCGAAGAAACCAACCCAGTCCGTGCTGCCCCGGTTGATGAATAATCCGGTGATGCTGTGCCCGCCGCCGTTATAGGTTCCCGTAAAATTCGTCGGTGGAACGCCGATCGGCAAGAATCCGCTGCCGGAACTCCAGGTCGAGTCAGAGGATGCATCGATGTCCGAGGTTTGCAGAAAGTACGAACCCCAGGAGCCTGAGTTTTGGGTTATCCAGTATAGGTTTGGCAGCGAATCAACCTGGTATGGGCTTCCGAATGTTCCGCTGCCGGATGGGGCTGTAGCAGTCTGTCCATATGCGCTTGTCGTGATAACGAGAACGAACAAGAGCGTCAGGCCAATTGCGTGGTTGTTTGTTTTCATACGCTTCATCCTTTCCCCAAGTTGGTTATGAGAGTCTTTCAAGTTGGTGTCGAATCGCCGGTAAATTGTCTTTGAGGAAGTACTCGTCAGCACCCGCCGCTCTGGCTTCCTCGCGGAATTCCTGGTCGCTGTAATTCGTCACGATTGCGACGCGGGCATCCGGGTGAGCTGCTTTCAGGTTCCGGGTGGCCTGGATGCCGTCGGTCAGCGACATCTTCACATCCATCAGCACCCAGTCCGGAAGAAATGAGTTGTAGACGGAAACGACCGATGCGCCGTCACTGCACTCGGCGGTTTCGTCTTCTGGTGTAGTAACGATGCTTCTGATTGTTTGCCGCATCACCGGGCTGTCGTCGACAATAAGGATTTTCATGCAAAAAATGGAAAATGGAATAATGGAAGATCGAAATTGTATCTGTCCTACCGTGCAATGTAAAGCAAGGAAGACGGCAGAAACAGGAGGGGAAACTCACTTTCGGAGAGAGTACAAGTACTCTACTAGATTGCGGATTGTCGATTGGGAATTAGAAAGAAGAAACAAACATGAAAGGGAGTAAGAGGAGAAATCCGGCCTTATCAGAGGTCAAGAGTCCTTAAGAAAGGATGCTTTTGACCTCTGACGGCACATTGCCACCAATTATCGCTAATCTCTATTTAATGAGCGACATCTTTCGCACCAGCTGTTTTCCGCCGGATTGGAGACGAAAGAAGTATAACCCCGAAGAAAGTCTGGAGGCATCGAATACCACTTGTTGAATCTCGCCGGCCTTCCGGCTTTCGTCGAGTAGCATTGCCACTTCACGCCCAAGGATGTCGTAGACAACAATGGTCGCGCGCCCGTCCTCTGGAAGCGTAAACTCAATCGTTGTCGTGGGATTGAAGGGGTTCGGATAATTCTGGTTGAGGCCAAAGACCTTTGGGACTGCGCCAATGTCCACCCTCACTTCCTTCGAATACTCGAATGTACCCGTTCGGTCGACTTGCTTGAGTCGGTAGGCATAGTTGCCATTGGATATTTCGTGGTCCACGAAAGAATACTGCTTCGGCACTGTAGCTGTACCTGCTCCGGCAACAAACCCCGCCTTCACCCATTCTGAATTTGCCAATCCGAAATTTGCAGTCGCCTTTCGTTCCACTTCCCATCCGCTGTTGTCCACCTCTGTCGCCGTTTGCCATTTCAACACTGCGCCGAGACGATCGGATTTTCCCGTGAAGGAACTGAGTTGAACAGGAAGGGGCGCAGGCGTCGTAAAGGTGGAAT
>CAZOIM010000123.1:0-5129 GCA_964579855.1 uncultured Ignavibacteriaceae bacterium
TGGATTCGGACAACAATGGTAAACTGATATTCTCCTTTTTCTTTGAGTGTAAGAGCACCGCCAAAATCGCTCATCATAGGCTTGAGGTCATACGCCGAGCTCTTCTTCGAAGGAAAGACGATGAGAACTTTGGCGCTGATGTCCGTGATCTCTTTCCCACTTCCAGATTCCGTGACGTCGAGCATAATGTGATGCGTGCCTGCCATCATCGCTTCCAATGTCTCTTTGTCCGTTGGCATTTCAGCCCGTGCCCTGTTCTTTTTCATCAGCGATTTGTGTTTTTTCTGGCTCATGATCCACACTTTCATATGAAGCCCCTCGACCGTCGCATCGACCGCTGGCTTTCCGAGGATATTCGAAATATCGTGTTTCTGCGTGTTCGTTCTTGTTACGGAGTGGCGTTTGTCCTTTCCGGGAAGCGGAAATATCAAGATGAAGAACAAGATGCTCGTGATAACTACTTTCATTGCTTTCATTTCGATTCCTCCTTGTATTGAATTTCGTGTACTTTTGGGTTGGTGGTATGCCACCTCTCCTCATTCCTACTCCTTGTCGATGAGCCGAGCGAGCACGATTCCAAGGGCGAGCGCGAGGAGAGCAGGAATCCACATCCAACCATGCCGATCCATCCATCCGTTTCCATGAACTCCACCATTCATCATTCCGTCGGTCATCGCCCCTGCGCCGAAGTGCAGGAAGAGAACGGCAACAACGACGAACGCTATGATAAGTGGTGAACTGCCATTTGTATCCATTCCATTGATTTCCACCTAATGGTATGACGCCTTATCCGATCAATACATTCTCTTTGACGCCGACACACTGAACCCAGAGAATCTAAGTCAAAAAACGACGCCGAATTTTTGTTATGATCTGATTATCGGTCATCTTCTCAACTGTTTCGATGCCAACGATATGACCATGCAGTTCCACACTTTCAAGCCGTTTCTTGATCTCAAGCTTTGCATCTCCCGGGCCAAAAAGCAGTATGGACTCCGCATCCCGAATGTGCGACAGTACCTCGTCGTAGTAATGTGACAGATGGCCATTTGACGGAATTCCCTTGTCTATCGATACTGTGTTCACTTCCTTTCTACCAGGGACTCGCGTATCACCATTGACATCAGATGGGATTCGCTTTATTCTTGCCCCTTCATCCGACAGACTGAAAAGCACTGCCTTCTTATCATCAATCCACAAGCCAACAACTTTTTTCATATGGAATTCATACCCCGATTAGCGTTTTGATGAAGCATGAGATGTTTCGTGGATTTTTCTTCTCTGTCAGGTGAGTTGATTTGCTTTCGCCATCGACCGTCCTGCACTCCGAAGAGATTCGGGACAGTCAAGCCTTCCAGTATGGATTTCGATGAACACAAGACGATCGCTTGTTTCTGCTTTCTTCAAAGCATCTTCAAGTTCGTCTTCCGTGTGGACATCAAGCCCCAATCCGCCTCCAAACACATCCACGAGCTTGTGATACATCCAGGGTTGAAGATCATTGTATGGACGGTCGACGATCACACGTTCAATGGTATACCCATCATTGTTCAACAGAAAGATGACAGGTTTCAAGTGATTGCGGATCATGGTGGAAAGATCCTGACACGTAACCTGGAACGATCCATCGCCGACAAACAAGACGATATCCCGATCATGCGCCGCAATGCCCACACCCAACGTTGCACCGACCGTGTAGCCGATGGACCCATAGAATACCTGTCCTATAAATGTCGTTCCGTTTGGCATCAGCATCTCCGCCGCGCTGAAGATTGACACCCCGGTTTCCGCGATGACTATGGAATCTTCCTTTATGTAATGACTCATACGGTCGAAGAACCGTTTGATCGTGAGAGGTTTGACTGCCTCAGCGCGGTATGCTGCCGTGTTTCGGTGTACACAGCCTTCTGCGGCACGTCGAATATCGAGAGATTGTGGTTCCCGACGCGCAAGCCTTTCCGACAGGCCAACAATGAAATCATGGAGATACACGTTCTGGTAGGAGTGATGTCTGATTTTCACGGACCGCATGTTGGCGTTGATGGTCTTCGAGTCATCAAGGTCCATCGTGAAACCCCCAGTGTCAAGGTCCGACATCAAAGCACCGAGCTGTACGATGCAGTCAGCCGACTCAACGCGAGTTCGTACGTATTCGCGGCTGCGATCCCCTTCGTAGAGCCCAATGAACTGAGGGTGGTGTTCCGAGACCACGGTCTTTCCCAACATCGTAGTGACGAACGGTAATCCTGATTTGTCCAGGAATCCGGCGAACGCCTTCTGTAACTTAAATCGTTTCAGTTCCATGCCGCCAATCACAAGAGGCATTCGCGCTTGGTCAATCAACGTTACCGCCTCGCTGACTGCCTCGCGGAGAGCATCCTGATCGCTCGGCGCCGGAATTGGGAAACAGAATGGCTTCGGACGGCTACATTTCATGGTGACAACATCTGAAGGGAGGCTGATGTAAACAGGTTGCTGATGAGAGAGACAAGACGAGAGCACACGGTCAATCTCAGCAGGGGCCGTTTCGCCGGATGCCAGTTGAGTCGACGCAACGGTGATTTTCTCGTACATCTTCATCGGGACCAGATAGTCACCCAGCGTATGATGCAGAAGCGGACGGTTGCGGAAATTGATCGTCGCAGGAGAACCGGTAATAACAACCACCGGTACTCGTTCAGCGTATGCTCCTGCGACTCCGTTGATAGCGCTCAGTTCACCGACGCCATACGTTGATGCAAATGCTCCGACACCCCGAATTCGGGCATAGCCATCGGCGGCGTAGGCAGCGTTGAGCTCATTGCACGTTCCAACAAACTTCACATCGCTCTCCAACACATGGTTCAAGAATCCCAGCACAAAGTCCCCCGGAACTCCGAACAGATGATCCACACCGATTTCCTTCAACCGGATAAGCAAATAGTCAGAAACCGTGATCTCTTCATTAGCCATTCTGGTATGTCCTCATTTTGTTGTTCACTCAACGCCTAACCGGAATATTGTCTTTATCTGAACGTTGAAGACACTTCCATTACTTCCAAGATTCAGGAACCATATTGTGACAGGGAATAAGACGAAGAGCTTCTGAGAATGACCAATGGTTTCCTCATACGACATCACAGTCACAGTATCTCCGACTAGAGGACATCCATGGCCAATGATGTGCTATGTTCATCTCAAGAGAACAAGCTTTTTGGTCTTCACATAATCATGTGCTTGAATGCGATAGAAGTAAACTCCGCTTGGAAGATTCGGCAGATAGACGTTAACTTGATATGCCCCCGCAGGTTTCTCTTCGTTGACAATTGTTGAGATATTACGGCCAAGGACATCGTAGATGCAGAGAGTCACGAAAGACGCTTTCGGTAAATCATATTTCACTGTTGTGCTCGGATTGAACGGATTGGGATAGTTCTGGTATAGTTCGTAAGCACGAGGCAATTGGCCATTGTTCACCAGCAGTCCAGTGGCGATCACAACCGTGCCAGACAATGAACCGCTGCGAATGGATGCAGAGCCCATTTGTGAGAATCCAACAAATGGCTCGCCGATGGAACTCACCAGTGTTGTTGATGCCGATTGACTAAAGCCAAAACCGGAGGGGAAAAGAGGTCTCTCGACATCCTGTGAAAACGCTGTTCGTCCTTCCAACGTCAGAAAGAGAACAAAAAGAAAAATCAATCTTGTCATCGGACCTCCTGAATGGTGTTCACGGTTTTCCGATTTCGGAAACTGTGTTATTAGTTTGAGGTCCATGAGCCGTACCAGTCAATGGCCGCTAAGTCCACACGGAAGAGATCAATCTTTCCCCATTGATTGCCGACTTTGACCATGATCGAAAACTGGTATGCCAAATGGACGTCGAAAACGACTTGTGATCCGCTGGGAACCATGCCGTTGCCAGTCCCTACAGCGCTTGTCGTATGCCAGAAAGCGGAGTACGATGCGTCCAATGCTGGTATGGCATGGTTTTCCAATCTGAGCGTCAATGCGTCCCCTGACCAGACTAATGCCACATCGTTGAGTGAGAAGATATTTGCTCTGATTGCTGAGGAAGTCAATGAAATTGGATTTGTACCTTTGTCTCCTTTCGCTCCGGCAATACCTGTGACTCCTTGATCTCCCTTTGCGCCTGTGACACCGAGCAAACCTGCATCACCTTTATCACCCTTTGCGCCAGCACCACCAGCCAAACCGACGTCACCCTTATCGCCTTTGAGACCTCCAGTACCAGCAACTCCCAAGACTCCTTGGTCTCCTTTCGCACCTTGAGACCCCGATGAGCCGTTGTCCCCTTTGGCACCTTGCGTTCCCGGGTCGCCTTTTGCACCTGCTGCACCAGTCACGCCCATGAGTCCTTGATCGCCCTTCACTCCTCCAGGACCAGCAACACCCACGACTCCTTGGTCTCCTTTCGCGCCTGTGAGACCTAGCAGACCTGCGTCACCTTTGTCACCCTTTGCGCCAGCACCTCCAGCCAAACCGATGTCACCCTTATCACCTTTCACACCTCCAGCACCAGCAAGACCCGTGACTCCTTGATCTCCTTTCGCACCGCTGACACCCAACAGACCTGCGTCGCCTTTATCACCTTTCACACCTCCGGCACCTGCAACACCTTGGTCTCCTTTGATACCTGCAACTCCCAGTGCACCCGTATCACCCTTGTCACCTTTTGATCCCGCAGCACCAAGCACACCCGCATCACCTTTGTCCCCTTTTGCGCCGGCAACACCGAGCAAACCACCATCACCTTTATCACCCTTTGCGCCAGCACCACCAGCCAAACCGATGTCACCCTTATCACCTTTCACACCTCCAGCACCAGCAACGCCCGTGAATCCTTGATCTCCCTTCATACCTTGCGATCCCGATGAGCCGTTATCCCCTTTGGCTCCTTGCGTTCCCGGGTCGCCTCTTGCACCTGCAGCACCTTGGTCTCCTTTGACACCCGTAACTCCCAGTGCACCCGCATCACCCTTGTCACCCTTTGCGCCGGTAATACCGAGCAAACCTGCGTCGCCTTTATCACCCTTTGCACCAGCATTTCCAGCCAAACCGACGTCACCTTTATCACCCTTCGAACCTCCAGCACCAGCAACACCCACGACTCCTTGGTCTCCTTTCGC
>CAZOIM010000123.1:5229-11829 GCA_964579855.1 uncultured Ignavibacteriaceae bacterium
CCTCACCTTTGTCACCTTTCACACCACCGGCGCCTGCAACACCTTGGTCTCCTTTCACTCCTGCAACTCCCAGTGCACCCGCATCGCCCTTGTCTCCTTTTGTTCCAGCAAGCCCGAGTAAACCTGCATCACCTTTATCACCTTTCGCACCTCCGGCACCAGCTACACCAGTGATACCTTGATCACCTTTTGGTCCGGCGACACCGAGCAGACCAGCGTCACCTTTGTCACCTTTCACACCACCAACGCCTGCAACACCTTGGTCTCCTTTGACACCTGCTACTCCCAACGCACCTGCATCGCCCTTGTCACCTTTTGCGCCAGCGACACCAAGCACACCTGCATCACCCTTGTCCCCTTTTGCTCCAGCAGTACCGAGAACACCTGCATCGCCCTTATCGCCTTTTGCGCCCACCGCACCCAACAGACCGACATCGCCTTTGGGACCTTGGGGACCAGGGTTCTTTGCCGAATCAGCCATAATGGAATGCAAGGAACTGATGCTGAACGGTGAAGCGGACAACGCGACGCGAGGAGAGAGATCCGTTCCATCAAGGGTAATCCCCAGCGAATCAATACCGTCAAAAGTGAAATCATTGGGAAACGGTCCAAGCATGACGCCGAACAATCCATTATCGACGTGTACAGCCAGCGTCGAACTTGTCCAACCAGTCTGATTTCCACGGAAGAGCTTGAAAACGAGAAGAGCATCTCTGCTTATTGGTTTGCCCCCCGTGTTTAGAATACCCTGATATGATATGACGCGCGGAACCTGACCGACCCCCTGTTGTGATAAGCAAAGGGCCAATAGCACAAATAGAACAAATCCACTCTTCTTCATTACATACTCCTCGTGAGAACATTAGACCACATTTCGGCCCACACGTACTTTGCCGCTTTGATGATAAGCCGTGTTTCGCGTTGAGAATAACTTTGAACAATCATATAGATTTCTTTTTTCTCAATCTCATAATCCAAGTACATCCTGGACTCCGGTACGCAAGGAGAACCACGCGTATTGGAAGAATGGGTCATCCGGAAGTCGATCGTACTTAATCCTACCAATTTTCATTCCGCCGGGCACATTGTCCTTTCGGATTTTAAAAGTGTTGGCAAGAAACGTTTTGACGGCATTGGACAATCCCTTTTCACTTCCTGTCTTCTTGGTGATAGAAGCCATTCTCAAATCTCTGTATACCCCGCTAACATTGCCGCTTGCGTGTCCCGAAATAACTTGAATATCGTACGTTACTCCTTCGAGGACGCCCGATTTAATGCGCATCTGGTCTGATATTTCAAGGAATGAGTTGATCGGTCGAAGATCCATGCGACTTAACGAGCCGGAGTATTTGAATGAGAAATCCGGAGAAGCAACGGGAAACGTCATATTCAATGTCATCGTTCCTGCATCTGCGAATTTTGTGTCCGCATGGACAACGATTACAGAGCCCCGAGGTCCATGATTGGCAATTCCTTCTGCCAACACGTTCATACTGTCGAATGTTATGAAAGACGGTTTAGCATCACGGTCGAATCTTTCGCTGTACTTCATCTGGCTGTTCGTAATACTCACACGATCGACGCTCACCTTTCTCTTTATCGAACCGAGGATTTCGTTCGGCATAAAGGGACCCACCGTGTCTCTACTGTCCGGTCTGTCCTTGTTCAGGAAAACATCAGCTATTGCGTCCCGGATTTGGATGGAACGTGCATGGTAATTCTCGCCTTTCAGAATGTCCGAAAATGACAGACCCTCAACGCTGCATTGACGGGTTACAACGTTAAGTCTCGTTTTTCTGAAAGGGCTGCCATCAAAGAACTGCTCATCGCCTCCCAGTGGCTCAAGATTGAGCGATTCCGTAGTAATTTCCGATTTTGGAACTGACATTCGTATCAGTCTACAACGAAGTCTGTACTGATATTTCCGCAAGTCCAGGACGATATTTTGTCCATCGACAACTGAGGACGCGAAGTCTTCAGCTGTGAGACTTCCGCCCCAAAGAAGATGCAACCATCCGATCCCGCCTGCCGAGAGCGAAACGGCGGTGCCCGAGAACGCGCCATCGACCGCCTTGAGCGAAACAGAATCAAATCCAAAGCGATTCGTTAGAACATTGTAATGCATCGTCGCCATATGCAGAGAGTACGCCGGATAAGCTTCAGCAAATGCCTTTGTAATCCTGGGTTTGATATACTTGTTCACAAGGGGGTCAGAAAAGAGCAGGAGGGCAATCACGCAGGTGAAAATGATGGTTCCTAAGGCAATGCCTGCATACGTAATTATCTTCAAGGGACGCATTTTCCGTCGGTCAGTTGGTGGGTGCTTGTTCTGCATTCGTTTTACTCCTTGCTTTCTTAGTCACGATGACACTATGCGTGATTATCTCAAAAGCTTGAGGACAGCAACAGAGACAAAGATGATCGCCTCGCAGGGCCTTTGCTGCATCAAACTATACCACCGATTATCCGCAATTGTAATCAACCAAAAGGATGATATAGTAATTAGTCCTTTCCACGTGAGAACGAACAGACCGACCGTGTCCATTAAATACATTTACACGAACGGGGAGTTCATTCTGGAAATGCAAGGCGAGCAAAGGGAGGAACGAAGGAAACGGCTCTCTAATCCTTAAGTTGATGAGTTGCAGAGTGATTGATTGATCACCACACAAATCAAACGAGGCTCACAAGAGCGGCAACTCCAGACAGAACAATCAAAACACCTGAAATCCGATTGACCCATGTCAGTCCGCCGGCATCCAACCTATGTCTGAAGAGTGTGGCAACATAGCCAAGAAGGAGAAACCATAAACACGAGCCTGCAAACACGCCGAGAACGAGGATACACGCGGTAAAGATATTCAGCCTATGGCCAAATCCAAATGCGGCAAAGACGGCAATGAAGGCGAAGATGGTGACTGGATTTGTGAGAGCAACGAAGAATGATGATACGTACGATCGTAGCAACCCCTTGTTGTCGGATGGAATTGCCGCAGTCTTATGCCGAGAAAGATAGGTTCGTATTCCAAGGAAGAGCAATAGCCCTCCTCCCACGAGACGAATCCAGAACTGCTGACTACTAATCAGATCGGATACAAACGTAAGACCAAATGCTGCTATAGTGCCGAACATTGAATCCGCAGTCGCCGCCCCGACGCCGATGATAAGACCGCGAGTGTGTCCTTGCGCCAATGTCTTGCGGATGCACATGATTCCCAGCGGTCCGATGGGCACCGCCATCGCAAATCCGATAATCAATCCTTTAAGAAAAACTATTAGCTCCATAACCTCATTTGCCTGCCGGATAGTCGCTCTGGTTCTTCTATGTGACCGCCTCCATCGTTCGATTGGAAAACGCGAACGAACACAACTCAGATCCATTCACGCTGATTTTCGGTGAAGATACGATTCCAGTTTTTTCATTTTCAAATCAGATATCATCAGCACGGCAGAGAGAAAATAGAAGACGACAAACCAGCCGATATTTGATTTGGCAAAGAAATACGCAAGGAAGGCAATCGTGGAAACTGACGATGCGGCCAACACGGTTGGAACTCCGGTGAAACCCTTTTGTTTATTGATGGTGAAGTAAGCCAACCGTACTGCCGCCGCGCCTATGTTCAGGAAACCGGCGATATACATTATGATTCCGTTGATCCCGACAAACCATCCGAATACGACTGAAGCGGAAACTGCCATGAAATCTGAGAAGCTGTCCAGGTAGACTCCAAGGTCACCTCCCCCAATGGTTCGTGCCAATTTCCCATCAGCGTAGTCAAAGGCAAACTGCGCGAGAATCAGCGCGTAGGCGAGAGTGAAATATCCCTTGTACGAACAGTACACCGACGAAGAAACACACAGAAGACCAAGGAGCGTCGGCAAATCCGGCCAACGTAGCGTGCGAAGCTGTTTGAATGTTATATTCATCTATTCAATGATCTCCGTTGTCGCAGGTTCCACAATATTATTATTGATCTTGCATCCCCTGCTCCTTCAAGCCATGTTCGGTGGTCCGCCAGACCTCATTCATTATTCTATCTATTACCGCGATCACGGCCTTTGTCTCGATTCTTGTTCTTACCGTTGCCCTTGCCATTATCGTGCTTATTTTGCTTTACCCAGTTATTATGTTCCGGATGATTCTTGTTCACGAAATATTTCGAATCCCGGCTATCACGGATTGGCTCCTGATCGTGACGACCTTTGAATGAGGAGTACTTTTCCCGATACATTCTGTCATTTCGATACGGTTCACGCTCGTTGACCACAACTTTGTATGAATGATACAAGTCAAAATCGCGGTACCGAGATGGCAACGACCCTCGGCTGATCCAATGCCCCCCTTCGTTATAGTAGTATCTCTGCTGTGGGACATTGTAATAGACACCGATATCGGGAAGGTAATAGTATTCAACGTGATCGTAACCAGTAGGGCCCCAAACCGGTTGGCGCTCGACGTTGAAGCCGAGACTTATACTGAGTTGGGCATTGAGGGTGCTCGACAGGAACACTGCCACGACGAACACAAGTAGACGGCGCATGATGATTCTCCTTTGCTAATACGCGTGATTGGAAATAGCCGGATCCCGAGCCTCCGAAATTCCTGCCATTGGTGATTTACGATTATTCAATAATGGTCGAGTATTCTTCATAATCATTGTTGCATCAGTCAAGCGCGATGCTCACTGTGAGTGGAAAGATCGAAGAAACGTGTACTCGCGATTCTCCTTGCTCATGTTGATCGACAACCCAGGTTGCAGTAAAGTATCCGAGAGACGCACCGATGAAATCGTCGGACGTCCAGTGGCGATCTTGATAGATCCGTGATACAAATGTCAGCGCTGCAGGCACGTACGCAAGTCCTTTAAGCCACAAGGGCCCGGCGTTCCTTGAAAGCACAGTCGACATCGCGAAAGCAATGACGCAGTGCCCTCCGGGCATTGATTGATAATCCCCGTTCGGGTTGAATGCAAGTTTCGAAAATGGGTGAAAGGACTTGGGTCCCTCGTTGTCATATGGCTTCGCCCTGCCGAACGTAATGTTAAGCACCTTATGGACTCCACCGGAATAGAGCAAAGCCTGTGCGAGTTCAAATGCCACTTTCCTTGTCCGCATGTCATCTGCAATCCAAGAATAGAGGGCAAAACCACTAAAGAGCAACACGGGCGGCGGGAGTTCCGCCCAGATCCTACCCGCTTCAATAGGAACGCTCCTATAATATCGTTGGTCTTTTGTAACTTCATCGCGAATTGGCTGATCTACTTGCATGATCAAAACAGTTGCAACACCTGTTACGCCGAGTTTCAGCCAATCACATCCATCCCACGCAATCGGTTGTTTGAAGAAACGCCAGGTTTCGCTTCCGAATTGGGAGAGATTATACTTGTTCGTCTGGGTGGTGTCAACGATGGTGAGATCATGGGCTGCGAGACGTGCAGCTCCGAAAGGAGAAAACGCGAAGATAGAAAAGAGTATCAAAACTAAGAGAACGTTGATCCGCATATGATTATCCTGGTGTCCTAAACATTCTGTTGAGCACACAACTCAATGGTGAATTCTCCATGATGCAATCGACCAATTATCCACACGCCCCCGGCACCAAAAGTATCGATTAAGCAACGAAATTGTGTTATTTGCGCATCAAAATAAATACCCCGGCAACTGCGGCCAGTATCGCCAGGATTGTTCCCAAGCCATTAAAATAGAGAGCAGGCACGAGTGCGACCACGCCCGAGACCACGAGCCAAATGCCCAAGAGCGACATCCCGATGTTCTTTGAGAATTCCATTGAAGTATCCTTTTCGTTAAGTATGGGTTAAGATTGCGTTGAATCTTGGATTAGCAAGGTCTGGCAATTTGCGCAGAGTGTGTTCACTGATTTTGTGTTTCTTGCCCGCACGAAGGCTACCTTCTGCTCCCTGAATTCCACATTATTTAGGTCCACATTTCTTGTCTTCATGAGCTTAATCCATACACGCGGGTTCAATTAAGGGGAAGACTAATATTAATGAGCGGTACAGATGGAATTGTTTGCATCTCTTTGTCCTTTTTTTCATGAAGGTCCACCACCCACGTGGCAACAAAGAAAGCGATAGCACCCCCAAGCACATTGTCGGATGCCCAGTGCCAATCCTGATATATCCGGGAAATTGGAGTCAGTGCAGCAGGAAAGTAAGCGACTATTTTCAACCACTTGGGTCCGGCATTCCTGGAAAGAATAGTTGAAAGAACAATTGCTGTGGCGGCATGTCCCCCGGAAAGCGAATGATAGTCATCTCGAAAGGTGAACGGATGATAGCTGGTCGCTCCCGCGTTCATATATGGTCTCGATCTTCCGAATGCCGTCTTGAGTATCAACGTAATTGTTCCTGTATAGAGAGAAGCTTGTCCGATTTCATAAGCTGTTTTTCTTGACGATGCGTTATGCGTGATGAGCGAATGTGCAGCAAATCCTGCGAACAATACCATGGGGGAATAAAGTTCTCCGTAAATCCTCCCCGCCTCTATCGGAACGCTGTAGTAATAACTCCTGTCCTCGAGAGCCAGGCCACGAATCGGCTCGTCCACCTGCATTGTCAGTAATGTTGCACCGCTGATGAT
>CAZOIM010000124.1:0-11758 GCA_964579855.1 uncultured Ignavibacteriaceae bacterium
ACTGCCGCTTCAATTTGTTGGTCATGGTTGTTCGTCATAACTGAAGGCTCATTCCGAACCTTGATATCGGGTTCCATTTGGTTGTTTTCACAAAACTTGCCGTCCGGTGTCCGCCAGGCACCCATCGGGATTCCAAACACGAGCGTTGGATCGATCTGTCGCTCCCACCAGACAAATGTGCCGGTACCGGGTACAGGCATACCTAATGTCTTGCCAGCTCCCTTCAATTTGTATGCGACCGGAAAGAGGTGAGCATCTGAATAGTTACTCTCACCTATCAGCACGATAGAAGGTTTCGTCCATTTGTCGTACGGTTCCGATCCCACATACTGTCCGTGAGGAATCATGTCGAAGTACTTTTTGCCGTTC
The DNA here is from genome assembly GCA_964579855.1 of uncultured Ignavibacteriaceae bacterium. Taxonomy (GTDB): domain Bacteria; phylum Bacteroidota; class Ignavibacteria; order UBA10030; family UBA10030; genus JADGQA01. The sequence continues at coordinate 370 of CAZOIM010000124.1, forward strand.
AGGAAATCGGAAAGCTGTTCGTGGATATTCCCACCGCCGTTGAAGCGCGTATCGACGATGATCGCCTTTTTTCCGACGTTTCGCCCGAGAGCTTCTTCAAACACCGTCCGCATGCTGGCATCGTTCATCGATCGGACATGGACGTATCCAATCTCCCCTTTTGAGAGACTCTCCACTTCGTTGCGCCGGTTCTTCACCCAGCGTTTGTAAAGCAATTCGCTCTCATCACCTGCCGAGATCGGTTTGACGGATTCGTCCCATCGCTTGTCGGTCTCAGGATCGTAGACGGAAAGCAGTGTCAACTTTCCGACTTTCCGGTTCAACAGCGTGTAGAAATCGAATGCCGGCGTGATCGTTTCACCATCGATGGCTTCGAGGATGTTTCCGGCGTGTACCTTCGATGCCGCTTTGTCGACGGGACCTCCTTCCACGACCTCGGCGATCTTCACGCCATTCCCGGTGAATGAGAAATCGTACAGCAATCCGAGTTCTGCAGTCTGATCGCCATTCGGTTGATTGAGGTTGTAGCGACAGCCGGTATGCGAAACATTCGCCTCCCCCAACATTTCGCTCAGCATTTCAGCGAAATCATAATTGTTGTTGATATAGGGGAGAAACTTGTCATAGTCTTTGTAATAGAATGTCCAGTCCACTCCCTGCATATCGGGAAACAGGATTTTTTCCTTGAATTGCCGCCAGGCATGGTTAAAGATGTAGTCGCGCTCATCGGCTTGCTTCAAGACCATCTCGCCCCCTGTTTTGATCGGTTCAGATTTGCCGCTCTCAACGTCCACCTTCAACGGCTTTCCATCTGCATGCACGAATATAAACTTACCGTCCGATGAGAGATCCATCGCAACGTGTTCCGCACCCAGTTTGGTGAAAAGTTTTGTTTCCTTTGTCCGCAGTTCCGTAACCCAGAGGTCATTCCCTTTGTCGAACGATGTCAAAAAGAAGAGTTTCTCTCCGTCCTTTGAGAGGATCCAGTCACTCAAGGGTGATGTGAACACCGATAATCTGGCACGACGCTCCGTGAGATTGTCCCAATCGACCGATACCTCCGGAAGAGTATCTTTTTCCGCCTTTGCCTGCTTGCCTTTTTTCTCTGCTTTTGCTTTTTCCTCTTCGTCTTTCTTCGCTTTGTCTTCCTGCTCCTTCCTGAGAGCAAATTCTTCCTTTGTGAGTTTGAATCGATCGAATGCCGCCTTGGTAAAGAACATTGCGTACACATCCCCACTGGAGAGGTCGCCGCCTTGCTGACGGGTTCCTTCCCGGTTGGAACCCCAGACCATCATCTTGCCATCCATGACCCATTTTGGAGAATAATTGTCATATCCACTTAACGTGAGATTGTGGATTTCGCCTTTTCCGTCGGCGGAAACGAGACCAACTTGCGAAGTGAATATTCGCTCAGGATATCCGAATTGAACGAGGAACCATTTTCCATCGGGTGACCACTGATAGTACTGATCGCCATCGGCATACGAGTAGTTCTTATCGGCGGCCATAATGGTGCGTATCTGTTTCGTTGCGAGGTTGATGACCTTGAGTGTGACGCGATTTTCGAGATAGGCCACTTCCTTGCCGTCGGGGGAGAACGAAGGCTGGAATTCTTCCGCATCGGTCGCGACGACCGGTTCTTCTTTCAGAACGGTCGATGCATAGAAGTACGGCTCTTCCTTGCGTGTGATAGAGGTCGTGTAAATATTCCAACTGTTGTCCTTCTCAGCAGCGTACACCAGTGAACGACCGTCAGGACTGAAACTGACACTTCGTTCCTGCCACGGTGTGTTGGTGATCCTTTTCGTGATGCCACCTTCCATGCTCGTCACGAAGATTTCACCCCGGAACACGTATGCGAATTCTTTCCCGTTCGGAGAGAGCTTCATCTCCGTAAACCCTTCGTTGACGGGAACGATCTTGTCGATCGTCGCGCGTCCATCGGTCGCAACCCTCACGGCAATTTTCTCCGGTTCGCTGCCTGGCTTCATCGTATACAGTTCTCCGTTGAAGCCAAAGCACAACGTGTTGTCCTTCGCTCGAGTGAGAAACCGTACAGGATCTTTTGTGAAGTGTGTGAGGGGAGTACTCTTCGACGGATCAGATAACGAGCTCTTGTACACATTGAACGACCCGGCCTGTTCGGAAAGGTAATAGAAATCGTTGTCATTGGAATCGAAGACCGGATTACGATCTTCTCCGATGAACTGCGTCAATTGCGCGTACTGCTTCGTCTTGAAATCATAAGCCCAAATATCATGCGTGACAGCCGATGTATGATGCTTTCTCCAAAGACTTTCGTACCCTTTGATGTCATCATAAATCAATTTGTTACCTGTAGAACTGAGTGTGGCTGCAAGCGCAGGCACAGGGAGTACGAGTGATACCCGGCCGCCTGTGACAGGAACGCTGTACAGTTGCACCATCATTCCTGTAGGGAACTGGACGTTCGTCGTCAGCTCCTGTCGATACGCAGTGAACAGGACAGATTTATCGTCCGCTGAAAAACTGCTTGGGATTTCGCTCGTTGAGTGGAACGTCAGACGTTTTGCTTCGCCGCCGGTCGACGGCATGACGAAAACATCGAAGTTCCCATACCGGTCGGAAGCGAACGCTATCATCTTGCCATCGTGACTCCACACCGGAGCAAACTCGTACGATTCGCTCAACGTGAGGGGCGTTGCCGTTCCTCCAGAAGAGGGGACAGAGTAAATATCCCCTTTGAATTCGAACAATATGATCTTTCCATCAGGAGAGATTGCCGGATAACGCATCCAGAGCGGATTGTCCTGACAAAGAACAGTCACACCTAAGAGGACACCAAGCACTGCGGCCAGAGCGAATCTCATACGCATAATCGAATCTCCTTATGATTGTTGTTATTTGGCGATCTTGGGAAATCGGATGGTCCACGATTTAGGACGCCGGCGAGAGTCACTGTATACGGAGTGATATAGAGAGATGTTACCCGAAATGCCAACAAAACTTAAGCTCTACAAAAGACCCAACACTTAGACCCTCATGCGGTCAAAAGAGTTGTATTCTCATGGTGATTGTGCCTTCGAGAACTTTACGTGAATGAGATATTGGATTTTGAGAACGTCGGACAAGAGTGCCGTGAATCGAAACCTTGGTTCGAGATGGTTCTTCATTCCTTTGAAGTAAGGATATTTCTTGATAAGCGTGATCCTCGGATCCCACCCTGTAATGTCGCTCACGCTTTTCACACCCCATTTCAAGAATGACCGTTCATCCAATCCGCTTGCTCGAATGACCATCTTGTTTGCTGCTCGAACGCCCATAGGTGAGCTCACGTCGCAAGCGAATTCGCTCCCGGGAAACTTGTCTGCAAGCTTCACAAAGAACGATCTGATTTGGCTTTCTTCAAAATAGTACAGGACACCCGCGGCCATGAAGAGCAGACCCTCCGAAAAACGAATCTCTTCGAGCCAGGGTTCATCAAGGAAAGAGCTTGCGATGAATTTTCTTCGTTCCGTCTGATAAATGAAATTTTTTCGAAGTTCAATGACATCTGGGAGGTCGAGGTCGTACCATGTGCACGATCCGTTGTCGATTCTGTCGAACGTCGTATCCAGACCGCATCCAACGTTGACGATCGTACCCCTGGGGTGTTCATGGAGAAACGTCCGGATCACACGGTCGATCAGAAGGCTGCGCACTATCCAAGCGAACTTCGTGATCTCGTGCATGTTATTCGTAATGGCGGAGAGGTCATAATTAACCCGCTTCACAATTTCGACAGCGGTTTTGTCCACGAGCAATGGATGCTCTTTCAAGGTCTCATGAGCACGTCCCCAGAGAGGCAAGAAAAGAGTCTTCTGAACGTTCCCCAATGTGACATTGACGGTATCAGTCATAGTTAATCCTATTCGAAATTGTGGCGCTCACCGTAGAATGGATACCGGAAATTGAAATGAACACGATGGCGGCGTGTCGATTGCGGTTGCGGACTGAAACGAATGTAGCGGAAGTTCTTTTGAGGTCTGGTCCCGGAACATATCGCCTCCCGAGAATGCTGGACTGTAGCAAGAACGGGCGTGCAGCAATTCCGGCCTGACATAGTGTAGATAAAAGTCGGCTTGAATACATCAAAAACGTGTCAAGGGTTGCCAATACCCTGAAGGAAGGTAACGGCGCTACTACCTGATTTGCGAAGCGGCTTCGACGTCGAGTATCCAGTGCAATGCACCGTCAAGGGGCCGTACCATCGTTGCGGGAATATCCGGAGTCGGCGCCGACGATTCGATCACCTTCTGTACAATTGATGCCTTTTTTCCACCTTCGGCAAGGAACAAGACTTGTCGAGCGTTGTTGATGACAGGGAATGTCAACGACACCCTCCACGCCTTCAGACGGGGGACGAACAAAGCAGCCGTGCTTCTTCGTTTCTCGTTCAATGCATCGGTACCCGGGAAAAGGGAAGCAGTATGGCCGTCTTCACCGATGCCCAGCATGATACAGTCGAACCGGGGAATTGTCTTTTGGTAGATCGAATGCAATTCGTCTGCATATTCCAGTGCCGCTTTTTCGGGAGCGAATTCCCCTTTGATCCGGTGAATGTTCTTCGCCGGAATTGATAAATGGTCGAACAACTCCCGGCGTGCCATTCCGTAGTTGCTGTCCGGATGGTCCGGCGAAACCATGCGTTCATCCCCGAAGAAAAACTGAACACGGTCCCACGCAACGAGACGGCGGAACGAATCGGAACCCAGCAATTGATACACACGTCTCGGTGTTTCTCCCCCTGAGAGGACCAGGGAAGCACTCTCGTGCTTTTCGAGTGTGCCGGATAGAATTTGAACCACCCGCTCGGCCGTGAATTTCGCAGCAGCTTCCGGCATTTTTTCGATATGGATGTTCAAACTGCTGGGCATCGCTATTTCCCCTGGCCGTGTTCGCGTTTGATCCGACCGACACAATCCTGCCTCCACCAACGTCCATTGGACCAAAGCAGTTTGTCTGCCGATGCTGGTCCCCATGAACCGCGGGCATAGTGTTCGAGGGGAGGAGCCTGTTCTCCTCGCCATCCGGCATGGACGGAATCGATAAACTTCCAGGCGTGTTCGATCTCATCACTTCGGGTGAAGAGTGACGGATCCCCATTCAACGCATCGAGAAGGAGGCGCTCATATGAATCCGGAATAGGCTGATCGCGGAATGAATCGCGGAAATGGAAATCCATATCCGCAGGGCGCATCGTCATCCCGCCATCAGGAACTTTTGCCATGAAACTCAAATGAAATCCCTCATCGGGCTGTATACAAATGCTGAGGTGATTCGTTGACAGTTGTGTAGCGCCGGCAAGGACGTCAAACATCTGATGCGGTGGACGGCCAAAACGGATGGCGATTTGCGAAACTTTATCCGACAACATCTTTCCAGAGCGAAGGTAGAATGGAACCCCTTGCCATCGCCAGTTGTCCACAAACAGCTCGATTGCAGCATACGTCTCCGTGGTGGATTTCGGGTCAACGCCCGGCTCCGATTGGTATCCGTCGTACTGACCCCTCACCGTAAAATGAGAGGACTTTTCCGGAGCAATCTCACGAATGGCGCGGAGGACTTTGACCTTTTCATCCCTCAGACTGTTGGCTTCGACCACCGCCGGCGGTTCCATTGCCACGAGCGTAAGGAGTTGGAGGAGGTGGTTTTGGAACATGTCACGCAAGACGCCCGCTTTATCGTAGTAGTTCGCCCGGTGCTCGACTCCGACATCTTCCGCCACCGTGATTTGAACGTGTTCGATGTACCGTCGATTCCAGATGGGTTCGAAAATTGCGTTGCCGAACCGGAACACGAGAAGATTCTGGACAGTTTCTTTCCCCAGGTAGTGATCGATCCGATAGATCTGATCCTCGTTCACAATCTTCAACAACTCGCTGTTGAGTTCGAGTGCCGACGGCAGGTCGTGTCCGAATGGTTTCTCGATAATGATCCGCCGATAACTGTTGTTCGCTGCGCGCGTCAAAAGTTTCGCTTCGTGCAACATATGGATGACGTTGATGTACAATGTGGGAGCGATTGCGAGGTGGAAGAGATAGTTGCCCGAATCTCCTTCCGTTGGACCGATTTTCTTCTGCAGGGAGCGAAAATCATCAAGGCGATCGATATCACCCTGATGATAGGACAGGAGGCGGGCAAAGGTGCTCCATTCCTGTTCGTTGAATTCGGACGGAAGGAACTCCAACAGACCTTCCTTCATCTTTTGCCGGAATGCCTCATCGGAAAATGGATGACGTGAGAATCCGATTATCGAAGTGTCTTCTGCCAAGCGACCTTTGCGGAAATTCGAATAGAGAGCCGGTATGAGTTTGCGTGAAGTCAGATTCCCGGAGGCCCCAAATATGACAATGGTTGTTTTCATATGACTTGCTGAATTCCTTGTTGTATTGTTGGCTTCATGCTGAAAAATGCGATGGCTCCTAACGCCTTTTGATCAAATATTGCAGTCATCAATTAATTCATTGTCCAGCGAGAATCCTCTCGATACGCCGATCGGGGACAAGCCACATCAACGCCACAAGCACGTACAGTACAAAAGAAATCCATGAGGCGACAAATGCCAGAGGAATTGCTGCGAAATAGATGACAACAGAGACCTTTCCTTTGAAGTCTGCTCCGAGAGCTGTCGCGATTACGGAATCCTTTCCGTGCAGAGCAATGAGGGCCTTGGCCAGTATAAAGTATGCGATGGCAGCGAACAGAAGGACCACACCGTAGAGCGCGGCAGGAACAGTTGCAAAGCCATTTTCACCATTCCACGCGGTGACGAACGGAACGAGTGAGAGCCAGAACAGCAGGTGGAGGTTGGCCCAGAGTATCCGGCCGTCGACCTTGTTAATCGCCTGACAAAGATGGTGATGATTCGTCCAGTAGATTCCCAGGAAAACAAAACTCAGGATGTAACTCAGCAATACTGGCAACAGGGGAACCAGGGCGCCCAAACTTGGTCCCTCGGGAACCTTCAATCCGAGCACCATAATGGTGATGATGATGGCAAGGACACCGTCGCTGAATGCTTCCAACCGCGCTTTTGTCATTTCCTCTCCCGTCTCAAAATCGGTACACTCTTCTCAACTCCCGGGGACTGTAAACTAGCGAAGCATGAGTCGCATTTCATTCGTCACCGTGAAACCCATAGATTCATACAACGGTTTTCCTTCATCGCTCGCATGCAGCAGGATGCAGCCGAAGCCTTCCACGCGGCACCACTCAATGATAAGCTCCATCAACTTTCTTGCAATGCCTTTTCGGCGATGAAGCGGGTCCGTGTATACGTTGACCACCATCGGACGTTTTGGATTTGGATCAAGAGGGCTGGAGTGGTAGTCAAAGATAATCACTCCTGCTCCGGCTATAATCTGTCCTGGCGTGGACTCCACGAGCCAGGCACGGTACCGTCCATCAGCGAGACGTTCCGAAAAAAAAGTTCGCGCGGTAATTGAAGAAACTGCGAGAGACTCGTCGTCTTTTCTTCCCATATCAAGGAACATTTGTCGGCGATGCTGCATGATAACGTCAAGGTCCTCAAAGGTCCCTTGCCGAATTGTATACTCTTTCCAGCGAAGAGGTGATGTCGTTTCCAATAATTGCGTCTCCCGTACGAGTTAGCGAATCAGGATTTTGCGATCCTCGCAAGTTCTGCGATGTCTCCGTTCTCGAGCACTCGTTTCGAATAGCCTGTCAGCGTGGATTGAATCATCGCGAACCCAATGTCTTCAAGAGTGCAAACGTATCTTGGAAACAGGGTCTTCAATGCCGGATAGGTCAACCCCAGTACTTTAGAAACTCCGTACGCGCGCTTGAGACCCAAGATCGGTTTGATGAATCCGGGTCTGAACGCATAGACGGCTTTGAAGGGGAGTTTCATCAGATCGTTCTCGGTTTTTCCTTTCACACGTGCCCACATAACTCGGCCTCGTTCGGTGCTGTCTGTTCCCGTACCGGAGATGTAACAGAATGTCATCGACGGATTGAGGCGTGAGAGAGTGCGGGCAGCCGCCATCGTGAGATCGTAGGTTAATCTCGTGTATTCCGGTTCTTTCTTTCCTAAGGATGTTACTCCGAGGCAAAAATAGCAGGCATCATATCCCTTCAAATCGCTTTCGATTGCGGCATAATCAAAGAAATCTGAGTGAATCAGTTCTTTCAGTTTTGGGTGTTGGATCTCGCACGGTCTTCGACTCACAACGAGGACCGATTCAATATCCGGATGGTTCAGGCACTCGAACAGTACGCCCTCACCGACCATGCCGGTTGCACCGAAAATAATGGTTTTGATTTTCATAGGCTCCCTATTCAACAAATAATTACTATTCGGGTTCCAGTAAGACGGGCTTTCCCAGAAACCGTCCAAATCGTGCGCCCGCATCCATGATATCTTGGCGTTGAGTTCCGGTTAACCTGGCGAAGGTAGCTGTCTCAACTGCAATCTTGTCCTTCAGAATCGACCTTTTCCAGGTACCACAGATTCTACCCTCTATGACGAGAGTCGGTCTGAGAATACCACCACCGGGAAGCGCCTTTCGGGCGTGTCTCGAATCAACGACTGCGCTCCGATCTTTATAACCAACGAGATACTCATCGAACGCTGGGAGCAGGTGTGCAGACTTTGTGGCAGTTCTCGTCCTTTTGGTTCTTGTTTCAAACCAGAACAGTTGGTCGCCAGCGATACTGTATTGAAAGAGGCCCTTTACGTCCTCAAGGCCTGATCGTGCAACACTCGGCTTCAATCCCGACCACCAGATGAAGTCTTTCAGTGTCGCAGGTCCGTGACTTGTGAAGAATCGATGCGCGAGCATTGCGATGGCTTCTTCGTGCGGAGGCATCTTCACCGGGGGAATCCATTCATCGAGCAACACAAACGTCGGTTGCCTGCCTTCGTGGGGACCAAAACAGAGAAGACCTTCCTGTGCCAGCCTCCACAAAATATGAATGCCACGCTGAGCGGAACACGAGATTCCGTTCTTCTCCAGGGATGAGTACACCGCTTCCCGCGTCTGCCGCTTTCCACCTTGCAGGATCTTCGTGAGTATTCCTCTGGATCGGGAAAATGTTGCATCGTCGAGGCGCAACTGCCGGAACCGCGATGTCGCCCGGGCCACAATATGGGGCGCGAGGTATTTGAGCATCCATCGAACATCCAATGGCGAGACAAAATGGAGCGTGCCGCGCATTGGCCACGTACGAATGATTTTTCGTTCTGCGATTGCTTGTTCGACGGACCGTTCCGTGACACCCCGGGTGCGCAACCCGATTGCCCACAACGCCGCGCGATAATCCTGCGCCTGAATGGCACCCATCATCCGAACGGCATCTTCTGGACGATCAAGAGAAGGCCGGGATATGGATTGATTGACTTGACGAAGTTGAACAATATCACGATTTGTCATTTCACGAGTCTGTAATCAACTGCGGCGATTTCAACCAAAAATACTACTTCACTCCTTTGTTTGCATCCCATACGCCCTGGAGTTTTCGGACATAGAGAATTTGTCCGATGTGATACGCGTTGTGCGTCCCAATATGAGCAATAGTTGAATACCATTTCGCCAGCGTGGCATCATCGGCATTCTCGACAGCTTTTTCCCAGCGGTTCATGACATCGTCGATCTTCTTGACAGTCGCAGGCCACGTCTTTTCATCAACAGGAGCAAACGTTTCATCGTTATTGCCGTTGTACGCTGCAGGTTTTTGGCCGTTGAATTGCTGCAAGGTTCGTTCATCCCAGAAGATAAGATGACTTGTTAATTGCGCGATGGAATGGTTTCCCTTCCCGTCAGTCCAGTTTGCCTGTGCCGGAGTCAATCCATCGACAGCGCTGTCAACCGGGACAAACCAATCTTTGACGTTGTGCGTTGTCTTTAATTGCTCGAGCAAAATGGATTTGAGTGTGGGAGACTGTGTGTTTTGCGCAACGGCAGCCAGGCTTGTAAACAATAACAGCAAAGCGGTTATTCTGAGCGTCATAACTGTTCCTCCGGAGAATTGTGAATGAAAGGGAGAAGTACGTGAATAGGGACTAAGGAATTTCAATTGAGTTTCGGCTCTCGGTATGGAGAAGATCATAGCGAACATAGTGATAAAGAATTGACATGGAGTTGTCCAGTCCATGGGCAACTCCCAATTTCAAATGTGCGAATGTACGAAAAAGGATGATTAATTTCGCAACTGCGAGGCTCTGCTATTTGAAGGAAGAGTGTTTCTTGACCTTGAATTGCCGGCAAAGCAGGTGAGTGTAAGACAAAAGGTCATGATGGTTTTCTCATAGAATCGAGGCGAGCTCGCGTGCCCGGATCGTTCTCAAAATGTCTCAAAAGTCTTCCGCACGCATATTCAGAACAGAGTGCGCAGCTACTGAGATGCTTTCCGATTGCGCAAGTTCTGATTCCACATTTCGCACAACCAGAAAATAACCTCCCCGTTTCCGTGCTACATCCGTCACAGTCGGTGACGTCCGCAAAATGCACGTTCATGCCATAGTGCTCGTTGCACATCCTGACGATACCCATCCGCATTTCCTGTTGTTTGGCGGAATCACGTTCCAGGGTTGCGAGATGGATCGGACATCCCGAGCAATCCAAACCACAATAACTGATCATCGTACTCATAATTCGATATCCCAAAAATTCTTTGCAGAAACCAACGGAAGTCGGAACTCTAATTAACTCTTCGCCAGCCAATCGAGAGCCTCCCGTCTTGTGCTGAAGACCCTATGGTTGGATCTTCCTGATACAACCAGGAATCCTTTAATCAGAATTGAAAGTATGTTCCCAAGTCCGACAAATGCCACAGACTTCATGTAGGGCCCATTATTCTGTGACATCCTTTTCATCGCATTCCGAACGTTTGTGGTGAGAGGAGTGCCTGAAAGATCGATCATCCCTCGAATCGATTTCTTCTGATTTGTCGATATGACAATGCGAATGGCTTCTTCTGCTGTCTCTGCCACTCCTTTTCCCTGATATGCGTTTGAGAGGTCTATGAGGAGAACCCGTTGACCATTATGATCGAGAATCTTTACTTCTGGCATGCGAAATCTCCATTCAATGTGAAGTCCACTACGCGAGCCTTGCAAATCGTCGGTTGGATTCTGGAAAATCCACCCCAAGGGCGAACCAGGTTATTATTCCAAATACTAACGCAGCAGCGACAGTCATCCAGTTGAATTGTGCGTTCGGCATTGCCGTTGACGTCTTCACCGTAGTCGCAATGGCACCCAATGCCACAGTCAGGATGGCCATCCATTGATACAAACGGAGTCGTCCGAAAATCGGAGTTTGCGGTTCACCACGATACGCTTCCTCGACAAATCGTCCGATGCCGTTCAGAATCAGGTACACTCCGACAAGGAATGCCGGCGATATGT
>CAZOIM010000125.1:0-11752 GCA_964579855.1 uncultured Ignavibacteriaceae bacterium
TTGAGAAACGACTGATCACCGAAAAAAGAAAAGATACAGTGGATCGATTCATTGCCAGTCTTGCCAGGGAGCAGCATGTCACCATCGACAGTGATAAACTCAAGCGTGTCAAACCCACGTTGATTCCAATGTTCACACGACGGTACATGGGGTTTGGTGGAATGATGTCCGCAACTCCTCTTCTCATGCGACAGTGGGACTGGATGAAAGAATATCAAAAGCATACTCAGCCCTATAACAATTAAAACCGAAATGAATTGACCGGCATTAGACAAATATCGTGTACTCTTCTTTTCATCCTTTCCGTGACCCAATGTTCCCAAGGTCAAGGATTTGTCAGCACACGCGGGAGAGATATTGTTGATCCGGAAGGCAAGACGCTTGCGCTTCGGGGTATAAATCTTGGTAACTGGCTTGTGCCCGAAGGATACATGTTCAAATTCGATTCTGCGAACTCGCCAAGAATGATCAATGACGTCTTCTGTGAACTTCTCGGACCTTGTGAAGCGAAAGAGTTTTGGAGGAATTACCGCGATACGTACGTTACACGCGAAGATATTCAGTTTATCAAGTCCCTGGGTTTGAATTCGATTCGCGTTCCATTCAACTGGCGGCTCTTTGTGGTCGATGCCGATTCAACAATTTGGTCCGGACCGGGATTTGAGATGCTCGACCGTATCGTGCGCTGGTGCCACGAATGTGGATTATGGGTAATCCTGGATATGCATTGCGCTCCCGGAGGACAGACGGGCGACAATATCGACGACAGCTGGGGATACCCTTATCTTTATGAGAGTCCTGAAAATCAAGAGCTTACGACTGAGCTTTGGCGAAGGATTGCTGCTCGTTACAGCAACGAACGCGCCGTCATAGGTTATGACCTGTTGAACGAACCGATTGCGACCTATTTCGACAAAAGAAAATTGAATCCATATCTTGAACCTCTCTATAAAAAGATCGTCGCAGCAATCCGGACGGCAGATACCAATCACGTCGTATTTCTTGGCGGAGCGCAATGGGACACAGACTTCAGTGTCTTCGGTCCGCCATTTGACAGGAAGGTAGTCTACACATTTCACAAATACTGGTGCGATACGACCCAAACCATGGTTCAGGAGTACGTGGATTTTCGCGAACGGTACAGTGTACCTATTTGGATGGGAGAATCTGGTGAGAATACGAACGAATGGATCGCATCTTGGCGAAAGCTCCAGGATCGGAACAATATCGGATGGTGTTTCTGGCCCTTTAAAAAGTTGGATTCTTCGCGCGGAGTCGTGAGTATTACACCGCCGAAACACTGGGATAAGATGGTCGGATTTGCCAATGCGTCTCGTTTGTCCTTCAAATCAGTTCGCCTTTCGCGCCCGGATCTACAGCAAGTAAAGCAGGTCTTGCAAGACTACTTGGAAGCAGCGAGATTCAAGAACTGCAGACTCAACAAAGGATATATAGAGAGTCTTGGTCTTGCCATTCCGAAATAGCAACACGACTTGCATCGTCTGCGGTAGTGCGGTCAATTCAGTATATAATCATGCAATTCCTTCTCATGAGACTTCGAAGCCTTCAAATTCTATTTTATTACAGTCTGATCGTTCCATCTCTACTCCCTGCACAAGGTTTTCTCCACGCTTCAGGAACAAAGATCGTTAAGGGAAACGATCAGGAAATTCTCTTGCGAGGAATTGGACTGGGGGGGTGGCTCGTCCCTGAAGGCTATATGCTCCAGACTGCAGGCTTCGCTAACTCTCCTACGGCCATCCGCACCAAAATCGCCTCGCTAATTGGTGTAAGTAATACCGACACATTCTTTCAGCTTTATCGAGGCAAATACGTCCAGAAGAAGGATATCGACCGAATTGCCTCGTGGGGATTTAATTCCATCCGGCTCCCAATGCATTATGCGCTGCTCACGGATCAACCTGGTGTATATCTGGATGATGGTTTCGCCACCATTGACAGTTTGCTAAGTTGGTGCACGGGAAATCAAATATACCTAATCCTCGATCTTCACTGTGCCCCTGGAGGACAGAACAAAGACAATATCAGCGATTATGGGGGGTACCCATCCTTGTGGGAAAGTACACAATACCAGCAATGGACAATCGATTTGTGGAAGAAGCTGGCTCAGCGATATGCTTCAAAGGAATGGATCGGCGGTTATGATCTTCTGAACGAAACGGCGTTCGATCTTGGCTCCGGCAATCCTGCCCTTCGGTCTCTCTTTATGAGTATCACTTCTGCAATCCGCCAGGTCGACGCAAACCATTTGATCTTTATCGAGGGGAATTGGTATGCAACAGATTTCGGTGGCTTGACTCCCGCCTGGGATGCCAACATGGCCTACAGTTTTCATAAGTACTGGAACACCAATGACCCGAGCTCAATCCAATATTTGCTCGATCTGCGCTCCAGCACCAGCAGGCCTTTGTGGTTGGGAGAATCGGGTGAAAATTCAAATGCCTGGTTTACTGACTGTATCAAACTGATGGAGGCCAACAACATAGGCTGGTCCTGGTGGCCTCACAAGAAAGTAGAATCCATTTCCGGCCCCCTTTCGGTCATCAAGAATCCTGAATATGACTATCTGTTAAAGTACTGGAGCGGTCAGGCATCGCAGCCTTCAGTTGCGTATGCGGTGGACGCTCTCACGAAATTCGCGAACAAGCTTGATCTTGACAGCTGCGTCTTTCATCCCGATGTCATCGATGCAATGATGCGGCAACCTCATAGCACTGTCACACGACCGTATGTTCCGCACACAATCCCAGGCGTTGTTTATGCCCCGGATTACGACATGGGAACGAACCAACTGGCCTATAATGATGTCGATTACCAGAACACCGCCAACAACGCCACGTGGAATAGTGGTGGCATGTATCGGAACGATGGAGTTGATATCGAACGGTGTTCGGATGCACATTCCAATGGATATGATGTGGGGTGGATACAGTCGGGAGAATTCCTGAACTACACAATCAATGTTACTGAGAGCGGAGACTACGCTCTGACGGCTCGCTTTGCTGCTTCAGCGACCGGTGGAAAGCTCTTATTCAGAATCGACGGGCAGATTGTCAACACTTATATAGATGTCCCTCAAACGGGCGGGTGGGGTTCATGGCAGACGTTGGATTGTGGATCGGTATCTCTTACCGCAGGGACACATACATTCAGCGGCACCTTCTTCTTCGGCGGATTTAATATCGCCGCTTTCGAACTTTCAAAGGTCACTACTGGGGTTACGGCAAATCAGAATCTGCCTCTTATCCTTGCACTTGGACAAAATTATCCGAACCCATTCAATCCCTCGACCGAGATCGAGTTCACTGTCCCGCGAATAGGAACGACAAAAGTAACAATATTCGATGTGCTCGGAAAAGAAATCACAACGCTCTTCGATGGCTCAGCCGAACCCGGTCGTTCATATCGCTGTGTCTTCGACGCACATTCTTATCCAAGCGGTATGTATTTTGCTTGTCTCACGTATGGCGGCAATAAACTCATCCGGAAGATGTTGCTCGTAAAATAACCGCGAGATTAAACTTCATCTCATTCGCCCATTATTATGAAAACAGTTATCGTTAAATCGTTCATCATCCTGATTTGTTGCTGCACCTTCGCCGAATCACAAACGGTCGAAGATCGGATAACTTCGATATTGCGGCAAATGACTTTGGCTGAGAAGATCCTTCAGCTCCATCAGGAGGGCGGCTTCAATACTGCGACCAACTCAAGACTCGGAATTCCTGGATTTGTTATGTCAGATGGTCCCCACGGTGTACGGGACGGTATGGCGACAAGCTTTCCTGTTGGGATCGGGATGGCGGCGACATGGGATGTCGATCTTGCACAACGTGTTGGGTTTGCCATGGGACAGGAATTTTGGGCCAAAGGGAAACATCAGGCACTTGGACCTTGTCTTGATATCGATCGCGATCCGCGTAATGGAAGAAGCCCGGAGTCTGGCGGCGAAGATCCATACCTGTGTGGTCAAATCACTGCGGCTGTCGTCAGGGGAATACAAACCACGCCTTGCATCGCTACGATAAAACACTATAACGCAAATCATCGAGAAGACGGCCGGATGGGAAACAACATCACTGCAAGTCAACGCGTGTTGCACGATGATGCCGGCCTTGCGTTCAGAACTGCGGTTCAGCAGGGAGGAGCATTCTCTGTCATGAACGCTTATACATTGATCAATAGTCAGAAGTGTGCCGAAAATTTCAATTTGCTAACGATGATTCTAAAAACACAATGGGGATTTCCGTATTACGTTGTATCAGACTGGGGTTCCATTTGGGATGCCGGAAAGGCCGTCAAAGCAGGCTGCGATATTTGCATGGGTTCGACGATCTATCAAGACAATCTGCCTGGTCTGGTCGCGAACGGCACTGTACCGGAGTCTGCTATAGACGATGCGGTTCGAAGGGTATTACGAACGAAAATCCTTGCCGGCATGCTGGATTATCAACCTCAGGGGGATCCCGGCGATGTGAACAGCGTCGCACATCAGCAACTATGTCTTGAGGCTGGAAGAAAATCGCTCGTTCTCCTGAAGAATTCCAATGGTATTCTGCCATTGAATGGTGCTGGCCTTGGAAAAATCGCTCTCATTGGACCAAACGCTGCAGTAGCTCAGACTGACGGAACCGGAAGCAGTTGGGTAACGCCCTTCTATACGGTGAGTCCGAAACAAGCCATCGAATCAAGAATTGGCATATCCAAAGTACTGTACTCCAAGGGATGCGACATTAACAGTAGCGACACAAGCGGATTTGCGCTCGCTCGTTCCATAGCAGCCCAAGCAGACGTCGTAGTCTTTTGCGGAGGCTTGGATGGAACTCAGGAAGGTGAAGGCTCTGACCGATTGGGTGGATCCATTCAATTGCCGGGCAAGCAGCAAGATCTCATTAATGCCATCGGCTCGGCGAATAATAATGTGATAGTTGTTTTGTTCAGTGGTGGAATTTGCGGTATCAACCGATGTTCGGAAAATATCAAGGGTCTCATACAGGCTTTCTATCCCGGCCAAGAAGGGGGTAGGGCTGTTGCGGACGTTATGTTTGGAGATTACAATCCGGGGGGAAGACTACCAGTCACATTTCCTAAAACAGACGATCAATTGCCCCCTTGGCTTCGCGACGATAATCTTGACACGGGGTACGGTCGCGGTTATCGGTGGTTCGATAAGACGGGAAACGAACCTCAGTTTCGTTTCGGATTTGGATTGAGCTATACTACCTTCTCCTACAGCAATATCACCGTGACGCCGAAGAGTGTCGATCCCGGCCAAATCGTCCGAGTGAGCGTTGATGTAACAAATACAGGATCCCGGGCTGGTGAAGAAGTTGTCCAACTGTATTTGAGTGATACCACAGCTCCGGTGCCAATGCCGTTGAAGCAACTTAGAAGCTTCCGTCGAGTTTCGATCGATCCGGGTCAGACGGTAACGGTTGTCTTCTCACTTACCGCAGATGACATGTACTATTATGACGAGCCCTCGGGTTCGTACCAGGTTCATGCAGGCCAATATACAGTTCGCGTTGGAGGGTCATCGGATAACCTTCCGCTCACGGGAGGTTTTCAAGTACTTGATGGAACGCGCAAGCCAGACCTTCTCGTACTGAATGTGAAAATGGTTCCGCCGTTCCCAAAGCCAGGTCAAAGCGTCGTGTTTTTGGCCTCTGTGAAGAACCAAGGATCAAAGGCAACGGATCAAGGCTCACCAGTAAAGGTGTCGTTCAGCGTCAACGGTCAGCAGGTAAGCTGGTCTGATAATTATTCTGTATCCATCCCTGCTGGTGGAATGGCGCTCCTGTGCGCCAACAAAGGTCTGAATAATACGAATCTCTGGATGCCTGCTGCTGATTCCTTCAATGTCTCAGCAACTGTTGACCCGGACAATGCCATCGATGAATGCGTCGAAAGTAATAATGTTGCAATCGGGCGCTTCGGACCGGCACCACTTCCGCCTGTAAACCTTGCTTTGAAGAAATCTGTTACCGTATCATCGGTGGAGAAAGCAGGCACAGAAGGAACAAATGCGGTCGATGGCGACATGTCGACGAGATGGTCATCCCAGTTCAGCGACCCGCAAACTATGACCGTTGATCTGGGAGATGTATATCACATCGACGATGTCATATTGTGTTGGGAGTCTGCTTGTGCCAGCGAATACAAGATCCTGCTTGCTGCAGATTCGCTATTGTACACGACAGTCTTTCACGAAACGTCCGGCATCGGGGGAAACGTGAAAATACCCATCAACGCAAATGGCCGGTTTGTGCGGATGCTCGGAATCCGACGATTGACTCAGTGGGGATATTCCCTCTATGAATTCCAAGTCCATGGCTCGATCGCAAATGACGTCAGCGAGCCAAAAGATATGCCAAGGAAATTTCACCTTAATGAAAATTATCCTAATCCCTTCAATCCTTCAACGCGAATTGAATTTACTTTGGCAGAGCGTGGACTTACGCACTTGAAAGTTTTCAATTTGCTCGGGCAAGAAGTTGCACGGCTCTTCGATGACTTCGCAGAAGCAGGAAAACGATACAACGTGGTCTTCGACGGCACATCGTTCAGCAGCGGCACCTATGTTGTCCGTCTCGAATCCGGTTTGCAGCAGATGAGCAGAAAAATGCTCCTTGTTCGATAACCTTTCCGGCCAATGAATTCCGTGAGCATTTCGCAGCCTGCCAGCCCAAAGTCGGACTTCCATTCCATTAAATCTCCAAATTGTGACCGTCTCATCCTGACGTTGTTTGTTACTCTGTGTATCACTTCCTTTTCCGGAGCCCAGGGATTTCTGCGCGCCGTGGGAACCAAGATCTTCAATCGTTCCAACGAGGAAATCATCTTGAAAGGAATTGGAATCGGTGGGTGGCTTGTTCCCGAAGGATATATGCTTCAGACTTCGTCGTTTGCAAATTCACCATCGGAAATACGATACAGCTTCGCATCCCTTGTTGGAGATTCCGCAACAGACCAATTCTTTGACCAGTACAGAAAGAACTTCGTCACACGCAAGGATGTCGACCGGATCGCCGGATGGGGATTCAATTCCATCCGATTACCTATGCATTATGCGCTTCTGACGCCAAAGGACGAACCGGGAGTCTATCTCGAAAGTGGATTTGCCATTATCGATAGTCTCTTGGATTGGTGTGCAGCTGACAGTCTCTACCTGATTCTTGACCTTCATTGTGCGCCTGGAGGTCAAAACAACATCAACATTAGCGATTACGCTGGTTATCCATCTCTCTGGGAGAGTACACAGAACCAACAGCGGACGGTTGAACTCTGGAAGACGATTGCCGCACGCTATGTCAACAAACGATGGATCGGTGGATACGACCTCCTCAATGAACCCGCCTGGTCATTGGGTTCCGGCAATACGCCCTTGAGGAGCCTTTATGCTTCCATTACCCAGGCAATTCGCGAGGTCGACGTAAACCATCTCTTGTTCATCGAAGGTAACTGGTATGCGACGGATTTCAGTGGTCTTACCCCACCGTGGGATGGAAACATGGCGTATAGTTTTCACAAGTACTGGAACCCCAACAATGCTTCATCTATTGGCGGCTATCTTGATCTTCGCACGAACAACAACGTGCCGCTCTGGATGGGCGAATCAGGTGAGAATTCAAACTCCTGGTTCACCGATTGTGTCGAGCTTCTGGAACGAAATGACATCGGCTGGTCGTGGTGGACGTATAAGAAGATAGAGTCGACCAATCCGCTAATGTCGGTACGCAAAACGCAGCAATACGACTATCTGCTCAAATACTGGAATGGTCAGGTCTCGGCACCAACAAGAAGTTACGCAATCGCTGCATTGAACGGAATGGCCGCGGAATTGCGCATCGATTCATGCAATGAACGCTCGGATGTTATCGATGCGCTGTTTCGTCAACCCTTTCAAACGTCGAGTCTTCCTTATTCGTCAAATGATATTCCCGGTGTCATTTATGCAGACAACTACGACATGGGGAAGCAAGGAAATGCGTATGGCGATGCCGATTATCAAAATGTGGGGGGAGCAGGAAATGGTAACTGGAATATCGGAGGCTTCTACCGGAACGACGGAGTGGATATCGAGCTTTGCGTAGATCCAACGAGTAACGGCTATGACGTCGGATGGATCAACGACGGAGAGTTCCTTGCTTACACGGTCAATATCAAAAGGACGGATGCTTACTTCATTGACGCAAGGATTTCTTCTTCAAGTTCTGGAAGCAAGATAACTCTGTATGTCGACGGTCAGGACCTGAAGAGCGCTATTAACATTCCATCGACTGGGGGGTTGGGATTGTGGAAATCAGTGCGAGTTGGTCCTGAGACCCTCACTGTTGGCGTGCACAATTTGGCCATCCTGTTTTTGGGGGGAGGGTTTAATTTAAGTTCTTTGAAATTTACTTCGTTGTCAGTCGCAATAGGAAGTTATCAAGTATATCAAAATTATCCGAACCCGTTTAATCCCTCAACAACTATAGAATACGATACTCCCCGTGACGGACGTGTCAGTATTGAAATCTATGATATCCTTGGTCGGAAGGTTGCCAACGTAGATCAAGGAGATTTGACAGCAGGAAGGCATAGTGCAAATATTGATGCAGGGATGTTACGATTAGCCAGCGGGGCCTACTTTTACCGATCTGCTATGAGCGGCTCCAAATCGAACGTCCGAAAATTGGTCGTCATAAAATAATTCGAAATGCTTCCGTTGTGATGCGGCGAAAGTCCCTTCATTTTGCCAAAATCGTCTTTTTGGTGTCGATCACAACTCCCCCCGCGAGAAGCTGGTAGAAGTAAACGCTGCTTGAAACAGTGATCCCTCTGTTATCTTTTCCGTCCCATCGGACAACATGTTGGCCAGCGGCCGTGTAGCCATCTATCAGAGTCCGTATTCTGCGTCCGAGAATGTCGTACACCAATAGTTGCACGGCTCCAGCATGCGGTAGCGAGAATCTAATCGATGTCGATGGATTGAACGGATTAGGATAGCTTTGGCCCAGCTGGAAACCCGATGCCACCGGAGTTGACGGCAGCTCTGTATGCATCACGACATTCGGCGATGCGAAGAAACCTGCAACGAATACGAGGGGAGCGTTCCAGTTAATTGCAGTCTCATTGCTTGCATAACTGTCTCGTTGATCGGCATAGCAAAGTGCAGGGGGTGTCGATGAGGTATACAATCCCTTCAAAATCGCATCATCGAGATATTGATCGGGACCACCGGCGAGCAATCCCGGCACAGGTGCAACAATACCGTCCGATGCCGAAGGACGGTGGTGCGGATTCATTGTAGATCTGGTTCCCAAACCAGTAACATAACAAATGCCATTTGCGTTGTGACCGGTGATGTAATGAAGCTGATCGAGGGCGGCAGAGCGATAAATCGAGTCCATGCCCTGGGAGGAAGCAACCAGCAGAAGGATTGCGTTGTTGAGCGGTTGTGAATTGCTACCCCAGTAATATTGTCCCGGCGGAATTACGCAATGGAATCCGTCCAAATTGCGATTCGTAATTTGGGCATCGCAAAAAGATTTCAGCGAAGTGCGAAGTTCTCCCTGAATGACGGAATCAGTTCCGATCTGTTGTGAAGCAAGATAGGTCAGGTGCGCCATGCTGGTGACGTTCTGCCACGACATCGAAGATGTAAAGAGTCCATTGCGGGAGTAATTGAATAAGTAGAACAGATTGTACTTCTGGATCCCCGTTGTTCGAAAGAGTTCGGCGGCAGCCCACAAGCGTTCGTCTGAATCCTGACTATCTCCATATTCGCCGGTGGCCGTCCCTGTCGGATTCTTGAATCCTCCAGCAGGAACAATGGTCGAATTCGCAGATAGATAGTCCCAGGCCCTTTCAGCTGCTGCGAGACAAGTATCCGCGAATGTTCTGTCGTAGCGGTCAAAGATTCTTGCCGCTTTTGCCATCACTGCAGCGAAGTCTCCGGTTGCGGTCGTGGAAATGGAGTAGAGGTATCGCGTTGCAGTGTTGTCCTGGGCAGGCATGACGAACCCTTCGAATTGTTCACGGGTGAGCTTGAAATAAACTCCGCCACCTGAACTCTGCATTTTCAGAAGCCAAGACAGTTCATACCTCGCCTCATCAAGGATATCAGGGATATTGTTTCCGCTTTCCGGAATGCCGAGGTCGTCGGTGGAAAATTGATCGGGGAAGAACTCATACGCCATGAGCAACGTACCAACGCTAACTCCGGCATTGACGATGTACTTTCCGTAGTCTCCTGCATCGTGCCATCCGCCTGTTGCCTCACGATAGACAGAGGATCCCGTCGAAGTGTGAAGGAATCCGTCTGCCGTGTGACATTGAGCGCGGGCGTACTGTCCTGCATAGGATGAAGAAAGAGCCACACCACATCGCTGGAAGTAGAAACCTTTCAATGCGGCTCGGAAGAGAGGATTGTAAACACTGTCGGCAATTTGAAATGGGAACGAAGTGTCTTGTGCACTACTAAAGATTCGAAATATGCCTTGTTCATGAAGGCTGGAAAAATCCCCCTCATAAAGTGTCAAACCCGAAGCGGGGTCGGAAATTCTGGACTGAACTATTTTACCTCGAAATGAGATGATTCCGCTCGAAGATTTGACAACGAAAAAACTGTCTGCCGATTGAGAGGTTGTGAAACTCTTTGGTGCGAAAGGAGTGAAACCAAGTTGGTCAACGAAGATTTTACCTCCGGCGATTGCTTCAAATTTGATTGCCCCGGCAAAAAGCAGGATTCCGAGGACAGCGTATCTAATTCTTTTGCCTTCATCCACCGAATATAATTCCTTTCGAAGCGAGTTTTTGCACCATGTTTCCCGAGGGATTGTGTATAAAGGTAAATCAATTTGCCAGCAATTCCACGATCAACTCTGTTTGGAAGAAAGAAATTCAAAACGTCCAATGATTGGATTGTCATTTCTGAGATTGGGTAGGGTCGCAATTCTGACTAAGGAACCGGAGACCACCAGTCAGGCGGAATACCTGGGTGCAATTCCCAGATTTCTGCACGTAAAACAACCATCCGTTCGAGTTCTGTAATTCAGATAGTTGCACGATTATATTTGTCGGTGAGAACAGCTTTTATCAATATCACTCAGGTACGTCGCTGAGTAGCTTCTGTCTTTTGCAGGGACGACGCATTGAGAGAATGCGTCAACCCAAGGCCAAGTGGGAAGAGTCAAATTGAAAGAATTCAGACTCATCAGCTATGCTGATTGAGTGATTGCTCAATGTCCGCTTTGAGATTGATAATATTGACGACATCTTGCAGATCGCCGGTTTCAAGGTGCGCATAGATTTCCGTAATTCTTGAGGTAGTGTGGCCTAAAAGTTACTGCACCTTGTAAAGCGAAACGCCGTTCTTGACCAATTGGCTCGCAAACGTGTGTCTGAGTGAATGGAAGTGAATCCTTTTGTCGATCCCGAGCTTTCCTCACCACCTTCCTAAAACTCGCGCTGACAAAATTCAGATTTGCGTCTCCGCCACGCTTACCCGGAAAAACTAACCCCTCTTTAATAGCCTCTTTCATCAGCATCCCATAAACAGTACTATTTAAAGGCACGCTCCGCATTCTGCCGCCTTTGACGGTGTACGAAATACTGCTATGGATCAGCACCGTCCGCTTTGTGAAATTGACGTCCTTCCAGTCAAGATTCATCACTTCACCCAAGCGGGCGCCCGTCATTGCGGCAAAGATAACTATCTTCATTAGCCACTCATCCTCCAAACTGTTTA
>CAZOIM010000126.1:0-11750 GCA_964579855.1 uncultured Ignavibacteriaceae bacterium
GCGATACTTGGTCAGAGAGTCACGGTGACTATGCGGATCAAAAGGCATGCCTTTCTGTCGACACCGTTATTGCGACGCCCCTCGGAAGCTTTCACTGCTATGTAATTCGAACTGGTCCTGGAATCACTTGGTATGGCGACGAATATTACAGGCTCAACTTTGGCCTTGTTGGCGGATACGCGGAAACCAAAATTGGCAACAGCCATATTATTCAAAAAACGACGCTGTTATCGTTTGTTCTACACTAGCAAATGATTTAAGTCCATCAGCGGCTAACCAGTCGCTCCCCGATAAAGAGCATTGGGATTTTTCTCGGATGACAACAGTCATCGGTATCTCAACAAGCACCGATTGAAAGAATCGGGATTCTCGATTCCGCCACGAGTTGACAGATAGCTTCAACTCTGCGGAATTGGAACTGACGGCTGAAGCTTACGCGGTTTCTTGCTGCGACAGAATAAGTCTATTAATATGCCTGTGAAATTTCTTCAGGTGAAGAAGAATCCGAATGTAAGTGCATTATCGGAAAATCCCATGACCGTAGAAAGCACCACTCCTCGTAAAGTCAGTCGTGCGTTGCTCCTCGTCAGCGCTATCTCCCTTCTTGTCTTCCTGCCATTGGGTGCAGTCGTACTGTTCCGGGGAAACACATTGGGTTTCGCTATTGCGCTCTTAGTATCGGGGATCTCTCAAGGTCCACTCCTCGCCGGCTACGCCTTTGCTCGCGCTGACCGCAGACAGTGGTGGCGGTGGCTCGTCCTGGCCACCGGTGGATTGGGGATTCTCGTGTTCTCATTGATTGATGCCGTCAACCTCGACCTCGATGGTTTTTTCGAGCTCCTGATCCTGGTAACAGTAGGCCCGGCTATCGTTCATACCATGGCGACCACTGTCGTCGGCCCGCTCATCTTTGGCCGAGTTCTTTGTGGATGGGGGTGTTGGCGTGCAATGGTGCTCGAGCGTCTTCCCGTCGGCAAGGGTTCGGGGCGCCGCAGAGGTGTTTGGGCTTGGATGCCGCTTGTCGGTGTGGGCGTCAGTATTGCGGTCGCCATTCTATTTGTGCTGCTGCCAGACTCGCAATCCGGAGGAGATCATGGACACATACGCGGCAACAGCTTTTGGCCTGTCGCTTCCGGTGTTGCCGTCTACTATACGGCATCTATCATAATGGCGCTGGCTCTGCACGACCAACGCGCATTCTGCAAATACCTTTGTCCAACCGGCTTCATTCTGCGTTGGACGAGTCGCCATGCAATTCTCCAGGTCTCTGCCCAAGCTGATGCGTGCAACGAATGCGAGGCGTGCACGGACGTCTGTCCGATGGACATTCCCGTGGCTGAGCGTGCGAGGATGGGCTTGAGCATTGGCAAAGGCGATTGCATACTCTGTCAGCGTTGCGTTGAGAGCTGTCCGACCGGGGCGTTGAAGACAATTTTTGCTCTTTAATTGTCAGCCAATTATGTCTGCACCATAACCCGTCGCTCAGCCGGAAGCCAATGAATGAACCACGCAGAGCGTGATACAAATATGTGGCACTATCAATCCTTCAATTCGCAGAATATATTATGAAAACGAGAATGCTCGTAATGTTTGTTCTGCTCATGGCTACAGTACCACAACTCTGTCTGTCGCAATCATTCCCTCCTACGTTGTCCCAGCACACCCACGGCATTTTGAACTATGATCTTTTCGTTCCAAGTCCCAATGATACCACGAAAAAATATCCGCTAATCACCTATTTCCACGGCTACAATGACACGGTGAAGAAGTACTTTAATTGGTATGACAATAGTGTTCAGTCGGTTAATCCGTGTTTTGTGCTTGCACCAAAATGCCCTCCCAACGATCCCGAAGGATGGGGCAACAGTTGGCAGAACTTGTTTTCGACACGTATGACTCTTGCCTTTGAAGTGTTGGACAGCCTCATAAGGCACTGCAATATTGACACTAACCGGCTCTATGTCTACGGAACATCAATGGGAGGATACGGGACTTATGAAGTCTTGAACAGGTATCCGCAAAAATTCGCAGCAGCCATGGTACTTTGCGGAGGTGGGAGTCCATCCACCGCTACTGAGGTAATGAAGACTCCGTTGTGGATCTTTCACGGGCGAATGGATAACACGGTGCCAATATCAGAGTCACGGAATCTCTATGATCAGATGATAGCATTAGGTGCAACAAAGGTTCGGTTTACCGAATACCCGAGAGCTGGACACGAGATGTGGAGCTATGCTCCGAAAGAACCCGCCTGGCCGGATTGGATATTCAATTTCTCAAGAGGTGATACTTTTAGCACTAAACCGAATCTCCCGATCAATATATCTTGTACAAAGATGACTGCCGGATTTACCTATGTCAATATGTTCTGGAATACTGTCGATAGTCATCAGACCAGGCAAAACAGAATCTGGTATTATAAGATTATCCGCAACGATTCGGTCATTGCAACGCCAAATGTTACTCAGACAGCATTCTCTGACCCAACGTTGATTAAAGGAGTAAATGCCTACTCGATGACTGCCGTGAACTACGATTTTCAGGAATCCGACTCATCGAATACGATCCTGATCGATAATACCACCGGCATTGAAGAACACAACAATCCTCTTCCCCGAGATTTTACGTTATCGCAAAATTATCCCAATCCCTTCAATCCATCAACAACTATTTCATTCGACCTTGCATCACGTTCGTTTGTCACCTTGAAAGTGCTTGATCTGACTGGACGGGAGATTGCTGCGATTGTCTCTGAGGAACTATCAGCTGGACATCACACAAAACAATGGAATGCAGAACAATTTCCGAGTGGTATTTATTTTTACCGCATTCAGGCTGGCACGTTCAGCGAGACGAAGAAACTCTTGTTGCTAAAGTAAATGACGTAGAAACCTGAGCCGTCGTCCACCGCACAATACACGCAACACAAAGAACGCAAAAGGTAATAGATGGAACCGGTGACGGTAGTCATTTCAGGAAGATTCTGCAATTTGAAAGACGTTTCGCATCAACAGCGCTGGGCTATTGTTTAGTTGGGACTTGCGCCGGTTCTCTATATGGCTCACTAATTAAAAGGATGTAACAATGGGAAACCTCGGATTTAATGAACTGATGCTGATTTTAATTGTCTTTGCTGTGTTCTCCGTCCTTTATGTGTTTCCAGCCTGGCGGATTTTGAAACGGGTTGGCTACAATCCCTCCTGGAGCCTTTTGGCAATAGTACCATTCGGCAAAATAATCGGCCTATACATTTTTGCATTTCAACGTTGGCCAAGCGAAGAGAATCGAACGAATTGAAGACAAGACATTCCGTTCATCTGAATGTCATGCCGTGTGACGTTCGGACGATTGAGAAATACCACGGTTAGAAAAAAAAGAACTTGATTGAATGGTTTTGGAGTCTTATTCTAGGAGTGTGCTGAAGCATTATCCTCTCTTTGCGGCGTTATGCAGCCCACTGTGAATCCGATTTCCCACCATATGCGATTCGCGATACCGAAACCAGTTTGCATTTGTCTGATAGTATGCGCCGCCGTGAACTGGGAGTCTTGCGCAAATTCAGTCCAGATTACTTCCGACCACACAACCGTCGTGAGAGATGTTGGTGTTCTTGGGCGTGGAACCGCATACGTAAGCGTTGATTTCTCAGGATTAGACGGTGTCACCAACAAAGACGCAGCGGAGATCGGCAATGCACTCGGCTCCTCTATCGCAGGAGCGCTCGGCTCATCATTCAAACAAACGAGGGCTACGCGCGATCTTTCCAGAATTGAACCTGATTCCGCGGACCTTGTTCTTTTCCTGCGGGCACGGAATCCAAGATATCCTGGACCATGGAGCGAAATTTCGCGTAGGGGAGCCCGTTTCCTATTGATTGGTATTTTGGCAGAAGCCTACAGTGTCTTCGCACTCGACCTTCCTGCTCGACGTAATGATGTGATGCTTTCCTGTTCAGCCCTCGTACTGTCACTGTATGAGTTGTTCTATGCGACGCGGTATGAAAGTACAAAAGGAAGTTATTCGCTGGATTACCAGCTCTCCATCCTTAAGCCTGATGGGACGGTGATCGGCGAAAAGAAGTTTACCGATTCGGCAAAAGTCATGGTTCAAGCCGATGCAAGAACAGTCGATATGCACTTCAAAGATATCATCAAAGCAACCGAGGATAACGTGTCCGGCATGGTGCAAAATTTCATCATCGCGGATAGCGCAAGAATCGGAGGCCTTGGTGAGGAAATGAAACGGTCCTACCCTTCCGATTGCGATCGCGTTCTTTCGTTCAAGCGGAATATCTATCGGATTCTTGATGCGCCCTCCGCCCAAATCTCTTCCGGTCCGGGTAAGAACTGACAGACCTGCCTTTCTTAACATTTGCCTAATCCCTTTTCCATCAGAGTTCGACCCAATGATGAACAGATCCTTCGGAACTATCGTCCAATATCTTGTCCGAAGTATTCCGGCATACAGTTCTTCGTTCTTGTAGGAGATTGTTCGCAAATCTACCACGTCGAACAGAGAGCCTGCTTTCCGCCGATTTCATTTCGAAGCAATTGTTGATCAAGGAGAACGCAGATCGATTCTGAGAACAAATATCAGGAAGAATTCGTTATCGACAAACGTACTGGTCGGCAGGTTGCAGGTATCGGCTTCCTCACAGCGATTGTCTATATCTTGTTCAGCTACGGTGGTATACGATCCCCCGACGGCGAAGTCGTTTTCCTTACAGGCCAGGCACTCGCGACGAGATGTTCGTTCGGATTGGCCTCGAAACCCATCGAGCTTCGCAATTTCGGACAGCCATCAAAACCTTCTGAGATGCAGACGTTCGGACTTCCGGCTGGAACAAACGGACGTTTCTATTCCATCTTCGGCCCGGGGCAGTCTATGGCAAGCGTTCCCTTCATAGAACTCGCTCAGGTGATCAACAAGACACACTGGTATGAAGGGATTTCTGATTTCATTCCGATCAGCCACTATGTCGGCAATGGGATTATTGAGTTTGTTAATGGAAAGACTCCCGCCAATATCGAGCCACACGCGTTGCGCTTTCTCGTATCTATCTTCAACGTGATAGTCGGATCGCTGTGCGTTTGTTTTTTTTTCCTGCTTGTCAAGCTCCTTACTAAATCTGATTTCGCGGCGTGTTGGACGTCAATC
Source organism: uncultured Ignavibacteriaceae bacterium (assembly GCA_964579855.1). GTDB lineage: Bacteria > Bacteroidota > Ignavibacteria > UBA10030 > UBA10030 > JADGQA01. Next base: position 5,158 of record CAZOIM010000126.1, read on the forward strand.
CTTTTCGCATTCGGCACATTAATGATGCCCTATTCGGGGACATTTTTCAGCGAACCGCTTGCAACACTTTTCTTAATCCTGTCGATGTACTCGCTTGTCTGGAATGATCTCTGCGTCAATGCTCCGGTGAATCAGAAGTACTTTTCCCTCGTTTCGTCCGGGATATTTCTTGGCATTGCAATCACGGTTCACATCTCCGCAATTCTTTTTGCACCGTTCTTATTCGCCTATGGACTTTCCTCCTTTGTACGGCCGCGTTGGCCAATGAACGAAGTTGCGCTCCCGGCGCTGGTTTTTACTGCGGGAGTCGGAGTGTTTCTTGTATTGCTGGGGTACTACAACTTCATCCGGTTCGGTAATGTCCTGGAAACAGGACGGACTGCCGTTCAACAACTGGATTATGCCGTTTATGTTGCTCCGTGGAGAGGACTCTACGGACTTGTGTTCGGTAGTGGCAAAGGAATTCTCTGGTATTGTCCTGCGGCGGTTTTAAGTCTGTTTCTTTGGCGTCGTTTCCACAAACGGGCTCCGTATCTTTCATACACAATTCTCGCTTCGGTTTTCTTCAGAATAATCTACATCGCGAGCAGAAGCGACTGGCACGGCGGCTTTTCCCTCGGTCCGCGCTATTTGGTGATGAGTGTTCCACTATTGATACTCCCCTTCGGAATCGCGATTGCGGATTGGGAGAAGAAACGGTCCGTAGGGACCCTCTGGCTGTTTCTTCTTGTCATCGTAGCGAGCATTTGCGAACAGATCTATTTTTCTTTGGGAGAAATCTTTTCTTATCTGCATATCGTCTTATGGGTTTCCATGAATCGCGGCATTGCCGTCCTCGCGAACGACAATCTGTATCTGGATTGGGCGCTTTCTCCGCTTCTCTTTCTCCTGGACGCAAAACGCGGTCCCTTCCTTATGAGATTTATTCAATTGAGCAATGGATCCCTGTTTTGGATCTGTTCCTTCACGGCAACGACAGTACTTGCTTTTGCATTTGTGCATTCGTTGAAAAAGCATCTTGGGCGTTACCATTGACCATCATCAGGATTTTTCCAAATTTCAGAGCGCCGTGCGTAGCATGTTGTTGAGGGTACTGACCGCATGTTTTTGCGTAGACCATCATATCTTCTTGGAATGATCGGAACAATGCTGCGGCTCTCCGGCGTTGTCCTAGGGTTGGCACTTCTCGCGATAATATTTTCGGCCATCGAGCACTCCAACCGGCCGATCATAAAACACGAGACCAGCCAAAACCTCTCGATTCCTCATTCATTCCATCCTGTCATTGAATTCTCCAGGGATGAGCACAGAATAGCGAAGTTGTTCATCGCAGACACGTTGCCGCGATTAATGAAGATGGGATTGATTTCGAAGTTTAAGAGGAACGAAACGATGACGACCATGATGGTCTCAGGACACATTTGGAAGGCCAGAACACGATTCGTGAAGGAAAGTCTCCTTGCGGCAGTCTCCGTTTACAATAGAGTGAACGGCTTCAGTGTGTGGACCAGAATTCTCGATGATCGCACCGGCGCACTGTATGCGCAGGTCCTCCCTTCGGATAAAAAAGAGCTCTATGAATAGATAGTTCCGACTTCACACTTCCGTCGTGTGTTGACGGACTTGTCCAGCGACGAGTGCCTGCTCCTTTTTGTGTTTCCTTGCGAATACGTCTGAATCTCAATCTCCGCTGCTGACGGCTCTTAACATCAAATCTAGCTACGGTTTTCAAGTTTACCGGACGATCCTGCAGTCAGAAGTGGCAATTCATCCCCCAATTCCGTATAATGATAATGTCGAAGTCTTATTCCCCGACTATTGCAACCGGACACGGCCGCCTTTTGACATCCTTTCATTGTCCGGTATCAATCCTTAGGGCCCAAAGATCCTCATTTCGTTTCCCGCCATCTTGGTTCCCGCGCAGTAGGACCGCGGAAGAGGCAGAGCAAGTTCGGCCGTCATAGAAGCCGCGGCAATGTTGTGGATCTCCCCGCAGGCGCTATTCTTTGGGAGATAAGGACGGTTCGTCAATGTTCCGAAAGTTGGCGTCCATCTTTTGAGCATCCAGCGAGAGTTCGTTTCATGGAGTGGGCTCGTCATTCACAATTTTTATCACCGTTCAGCGGGAAGAGCATGAATTCCTATCAACACAAGTTTCATATTCCGGTCATGGGAACGGGACACTCTATCGATACGCCAATCCGTGTGGCGCACTTTGGCATATCGTCCGTGATGTCAATCATCGATGACATGCTGATAGAGAAAATTCGCAAGCACTACTGTCAGAAATACAATTTGCCCTACCGGACTATCCCCCGGATTGAACACGAGGCGAGGTCCAAACGCATTACGGCCTATCTCGAAGTCGTGCAGGAAATTGTGAAACTCAAAATGGCAGCGATCAAGGAACTCCCCTTTTTCACGCCGAACGACAAGCAGAAATATTTTGACATGCTTCCTGAGGAGAGTCTGCTCAAAAAGGATTACCGGACCATGCTCGCGATGGAACCGGGGCGAGAACGAGATGCCGTCGCAGAAGGTCTGACTCAGCGTATGACTCCGGGCTCGATGGACGTCAACATCATGGTGAAGCTGGATGGACACCACCTCGAGCAATATGGAACTTCACAAAATGCAGAAGTCAGCGATGCGAAAGCGGCCCTGAAAGGGTTCGCCGAGAGCACGTTGAAATCAAGCCTTGTTTTTTCCGCCGGGCTCAATCAAAGCCTCTTCAACTACATGACGCAGTTCCGAGACTTCTACCGTAATGCTACCGGAGAAGTAAGAAAGAAAATCATTCTCAAAGTCAGCGACTTCCGGTCTGCGTTGATTCAGGGAAGGCTCCTCGCAAAAAAGGGGCTCGAGGTGTTCGAATATCGGATTGAGTCGGGATTAAATTGCGGTGGACATGCGTTTGCTTCGAACGGAATTCTGCTCCCGACGCTATTGCAGGAATTCAAGGATAAACGGGACGAACTCGTTGCGGAGTTTCGACCTATGATCCGGAAATTCTATGAGGAGATGGGATGGGATTATCCCGAAGCCGCAGAAGGCAGCCGGCCCCTCGTGACCGTTCAAGGCGGGATAGGCACATACGGAGAAACCAGAAGATTGCGCGAACAGTTCGGTATGGACATGACGGGATGGGCAAGTCCGTTTCTCCTCGTTCCGGAAGCCACGTGCGTCGACAATCGAACCCGTGAACTCTTGAGACAAGCGAAGGAAGATGACCTTTACCTCAGCGACGTGTCTCCGCTTGGCATAGTCTTCAACAATGTGCGCAATTCAGGATCAGAGGTCTACACGCGCAGAAATGCAGAGAATGGGGTCCCTGGTTCGGCGTGTCCGAAAGGATTCCTGGTGTCAAACACGGAGTTCACCGAAATACCAATCTGTCTTGCTTCAACCGAATATCAGACGAAGAAACTTGCGCAAATCAATTCTCTTGAACTGTCCGAATCCGAGAAGGAATTCAAACGATCTGAAGTCCTTCTCAAAACGTGCCTTTGCGAACATCTGGGCAATGGAGCGCTCATCGCGCTCGGTATCGTTCCGGAAAGCAAACACCCACAAGCAATTTGTCCCGGCCCGAATATAGCCTGGTTTGACAGAATCTATTCGCTCCAGGAAATGGTCGATCACATTTACGGAAGGGGACCTTCACTCGTACCTGCCGAGCGCCCTCATATGTTCGCGAAAGAGGTCGTGATGTACGTCGACTATTTTGAAAAACTCGTCAATCGTTGCAGCTACTCGGTTCGAGAGACAAAAACAATCAATGAATTCTACGAAAATCTCGAATCGAGCATGGATTTCTGCATGGTCGTCGCGTCAGAACAACCATACGAAGGCGAGAATCTCGCTTCCATTGCCCCGTGCGTGGACAAACAACGAGCCCGACTACGGTCTCTTTACGCTGGATTCGAGGAACACGCAATACTCGTCCCTTCCGCCGCAACCAACACACGTTAGACGACTCCCGGATTCCCAAAAACGAGAGTCTTCTTTCGTTGCTCCAAAGTTGTTCGAGTGAAGAAGTTCACGGGACAACTACCGCATTGATCCAATCATAGCGCAGTTTCTGCAAGACAACCTTTTCGCCGGATATCAAGTCTAAGTGGGAAGGTGGATTCTGCCCATTCGGATTCGCCACACATACTTTTCCGATAAGTATTCCGTGTAACTTCGTGGACAATCGCCCCGTAAGTCTATGGAGTCCCAACCTATCCGAGGAGCACAAGCCATGAAACGTAACGTCCTGTTTTTCCTCTTAATCATCGTAACGGCAATTGTCGTCTCATCAGTATTTGCACAAGACTCGCGCGAGGTTTCCAAAACTGTGGCTCTTAGACCTAACGGGGAGGTTGTGATCGACACATACAAGGGGAGCATCACGATTACGACGTGGGACAAACCCCAGGTTGAAATCAACGCTCGAATTGAAGCAGACGATGAGTTCGACACAAAGTACTCTGCTGAGAAAGTTCGCGATACCGAAGTGCGCATTGATGCATCGGACAACCGGGTCAGGATAAAGACTGACTATGACAACGTCCACGAACGCCACAACAGCTTTTTCTCGTGGTTCGAAGATGTTGGCGGTTCCCTTCCACTGGTTCACTACACAATCAGTATGCCTGCCACGGCAAATCTCAGTATCAAGGACTACAAGTCGAACAGTTCCGTGAAACGCCTTCAATCACATTTGGATTTCAACACATACAAAGGAAGCGTGGAAATATCCGAACTGGAAGGATCGGTCAAGTTTGAAACGTATAAAGGGGAAGCGCGCATCAATATCTCGAAAATATTGGACCGGTCACGTTTTGAAACGTACAAAGGCAGGGTCACCATTGAATTGCCAAAGAAGGCCGGTTTTGATTTGGACGCGGATCTTGAATATCGTTCTGATTTTTCGACAGATTTCAACGTTGAGCTCTCATCTCAGGGAAGGCACCATCGAAATTCAGAATTTCACGGACCAGTGAACGGCGGCGGTACTGCAATCATCCTTCGAAGCACAAAAGGAGACATCCGGCTTCGTGAGCGTTGACCTCCGAATGATCCTGCATAATAATATTACAATGTTGGTTTTCAAGTCCTGAGAGTCCGACTATTTGCAAAGGAATACTCCATGAAGAAAAAAATAATAATTTCCTCCGTCGCAGTCTTTACCGTAGCCGGGGCAGCGGTCTTGTTCTTCGGCAGTTCAAGATCCTCGAAGGAGAATGAACTTCCCAAAGTAAAAGTAGAGCGCGGAACCATCATCGATAAAGCTCTTGCCGTGGGAACGATTGAACCGGAATATGAAATCTCGGTGAAATCGAAAGTCTCCGGTGTCGTAAAAAAGATCTACGCCGATGCCGGGACGTATGTGCACGCAGGAGACCCATTAATGGAAGTCAAACCGGATCCGGCACCGATTGAACTTGCCGATGCCGAGCGGCAGGTGCAGCTCGCCGACGTTGAAATGGACAACCTGACCAAAGAAAAGGTTCGTCAGGAATCGTTGATGAAGAAGGCGCTGATATCGGAAAAGGATTATGACAATTTCCAGAGCTCTTACGAAAATGCCGACCTTCGTCGCAAGATAGCAAAGGAAAAACTCGAGCTATTGCAAAGCGGGAAGGTGAGAATTGAAGGAAAGGACATAGAATCAGTCATTCGTGCACCCATTGACGGTTTTGTCCTTAAGAAAATGGTGGAGGAAGGCGACCCCGTTGTCCCGATCGCATCGTTTTCCGAAGGGACGGTCCTGATGAAGATGGCAAATATGGAGAGACTCATCTTCAAGGGTACCGTGGATGAGATTGATGTCGGCAAGCTCAGGGAAGGTATGGACGCGGAATTGAAGGTGGGGGCATTGCCAAATGACACTGTCCACGGAACGTTGCGTCAAATCTGGCTCAAAGCAGAGAAAAAAGAGAACGCGACAGTCTTCCCCATTGAGATCCTCATTCCGAAAACGCCTAGTGTGACGTTGAGGGCTGGTTATTCTGCCAACGCCAGCATCATCATACAAAAGAAGACAAACGTCCTTACGATCCCCGAACGGGTCGTGACGATTAAGCCGGATTCAACTTCGGTCATGATGGCAATGAAAGTGAAAGACGAGATGAGACTCATCAAGACCGGATTGAGCGACGCCATCAGCGTTGAGGTTTTGTCCGGCCTGAAGGAAGGCGACGAAGTAAGAGAAAAGCCCGTGAAAAAAATCGATTAGTGGATGAAGGCTGTGGATTGAGCCCTTTGATTGTTCTTGCTTGATTACTGGCATGCCAGAAAAAACATAAGAATCCAAGTGGACTACTTTCGAACAATTCTCTCTGAGTTTATCACCGATCTGAAAGCCCAAAAGCTGCGCGCCTTTCTGACGACGTTTGGAATTATTTGGGGAACAGTCGCCATCATCGTTCTGATCGGATTTGGGATGGGCTTCAAGAAACAGACAGCCGCGAACATGCACGGTCTGGGAGAAAGCATTTCGATCGTTTGGCCTGGGAAAACAACCAAACCGTACCAAGGGTTCAACAGCGGCCGTACACTTTCATTTCTCGAGGATGATATCGACCTCATCCGCAGCCGCCTGCCTG
>CAZOIM010000127.1:0-11611 GCA_964579855.1 uncultured Ignavibacteriaceae bacterium
GAGTGAAATAGATTCCGAAATACGTGCTTGTTGAAGGATAAAGGCCGTGTTCAAATTTAGCGGCGTATTCAAATCCTTTTATAACGAGAAAGACCACAGCAAGCAGGATTGTAGCACCGAGATAGCGTCGATATTTCGAAAAATCCTTCAACATAAGGGATGCCCATGCCATCACCATAGTGACGCTGGACGTAATAAGCACGGCGGTATTAACAGTCCCCAGAGGAATGTTGAGGTGCTCGTAGCCGTGAGGCCACGTGTCGGCGCCAACTCTCAAGAGGATATAGGAAGAGAACAAGGCTCCAAAGAGCATTACCTCGGAGGATAGGAAGAGCCAAATACCCAGCTTCGCATTATACAGGCCTGTATCCGATCGCGTTTGGACTGTGTACGGAACTTGCATCGATTACCCCTTCTCGGGTTCTGTTTGTGGAACAAAATCTCGTGATTTTCCTGGGACACTGTATTCGTAAGGTCCACGGAACACTTCAATTGGTTTGATGAAGTTTCCGTGAGGTGGCGGCGTTGGGGTATCCCATTCGAGCGTAGTCGCATCCCACGGATTATCCGAATTCACTTTCTTCCCCTTTTTAATACTCCAGAAGAAATTGACGATGAAGAATAACTGGAAGAAGAAGAGGCAAAATGCGGAAATCGACATAAAGACATTCCAGTGCAGGACTCCCTGTGCGTGTGCGTATTGTTGTCCGCCATCATAGAGCCTTCGCGATACGCCGGCAAGCCCTTCAATGAACATCGGCATGAAGATGCCATTAATGAAAATGAACGACCCAAAGAAGTGGATTCTACCAAGAACGTCGTTCATCTTCCTACCGGTAACTTTTGGAAACCAATAATAGATTCCTGCAAATAGGGCAAAAAGTGTCCCTGGAGCCACAACGTAGTGAAAGTGACCAATAACATAATACGTGTCGTGCAGATGGATGTCGGATGGTGCAAGTCCGAGGGGAAGTCCGGTCAATCCGCCAATGCCGAACATCGGCAGGAATGCAGTCGCAAAAAGCATCGGGGTAGTGAATCGAATGGACCCGCCATAGAGCGACAGGAGCAGAGCCGTTAGAATTATGACCGATGGGATGGAGATGATCATGGTCGTAGTTTGGAAGAAGGCGCTGATGACTGTTCCCATCCCGGTCATAAACATGTGATGCGCCCAAACAATGAAGGACATGAAGCCAAGGAATATTGTTGCATACACCATGGATTTGTATCCCCAAAGCGGCTTGCGAGTGTTGTTTGCTATGATTTCCGCCACGATTCCCATTGCCGGCAGAATCAACACGTAGACTTCAGGGTGCGCGAGGAACCAGAAGAGATGTTGCCAAAGGATTGGACTTCCTCCCCCACTGACGTGGAGGGCTTGACCCGAAACCACAAGACCAGAAGGCAGAAAGAAACTTGTTCCGGCAAGTCTATCCATGAGTTGGAGTACACCGGCCGCTTCAAGGGGCGGAAATGCAAGGAGGAGAAGAAATGATGTGACAAGCTGCGCCCAGACAAAGAACGGAAGCCGCATGAACGTAAGTCCCTTAGCCCTCAGCTGAACGATGGTAACAATAAAATTCACAGAACCGAGCAAAGAGGAAGTGATAAGAAAAATCATTCCACAGAGCCAGAATGTCTGTCCGGTCGTCGCAATAGATGACAGCGGGGCATATGAAGTCCATCCTGAGTTGGCAGCCCCGCCAGGAACAAAAAAGCTGGATAGCATCGTCACACCGCCAACGAAATACGACCAATAGCTCATCATGTTGAGTTTTGGGAAGGCCATATCAGGCGCGCCAATTTGAAGAGGCACAATGTAGTTGCCGAAGGCTCCTACTGCAAGTGGAACGACGCCAAGAAACACCATGATCGTTCCGTGCATAGCACCAAGCTGATTGTAGAATTCCGGCAGCATTATTCCGCCAGGAGCATTGGCATCACCCAGCCATTGTCCGATAAGGGGAATCGGCTGCCCAGGGTAGGCCAATTGCCAGCGCATAATGATCATCAACGTGAATCCAAACAGGAGGAAGAGGAGTGCAGTTATGCCGTATTGGATGCCAATGACTTTGTGGTCCTGCGAAAACACGTACTTCTGCCAAAAGCTCAACTCGTGTGAACTATCGTGTTCGCCGTGAGTTGAGCTTGCTGTATGTTCCAATATCAGTTCTCCTTCATTGGGAAAAGCAAATCCAGAAGTGAATTGAAATCGTGGTGGTTAGCTGCCTTGGTACGTGAAATCCACAGTTGCTTTTCCAGACGCATCGACCTTCACTTTTGCCGTCTGAGCGCCGTATTTTTCCTGCCAAGCTTCAATGGTGTACTCACCAGCAGGCACTCCCTTGAGAGTGAACGAACCATCGTCGCCCGTCACTGCGAAGTAGGGGTTATTGAAGACGCCAATGTATGCATTCATCCATGGATGGACTTCACATTTCACTTTGAATGTCTCAACCTTGTCGAACTTCTCCGTCATCACCATATTTTTCATCGGTTGAGCTCGGTTAAACGGGGTATTAAGGGTAGAGAGCGAATGAACATTATGAAGTGTTGGATCGCTGTTCTTTACATCCAGCTCCTGTCCAACCATAATTCCAAGCACGTGAGGTTTGTACTGGCAGCCCATTTGGTCAAATACGAGTTTCTGTTTTGGTGCGTCGTATGACTTGGCTGGCAGACCATCTTTAATGAAGATAAGCACATTCTTCAGCGTCTGATTTTTGTTCACGACTACTTCTTCGCCATAGACAGCTGCTGCATGAGCTTTCTTGCAGACAGGATCAGCGTTCATGTTAATCGTCACCCCCGCGGGAGCTTTTCCTTTGAAGACAACCTTTCCTGCTACATCACCTGCAATGAGCTGAGATGATGCCAGCAAGCCAACGATCAAAAATGACACAGCATTTCTCTTAAACATTATTGCTCCTTCGTTATTAGATTATCGAGTTCTGGGGTTTTACCGGGCTGATGTCAGAACACTCGATTTGCGGCCTAAGTTCCAAACGTAAGCCTCAAGAGCTTTTATTTGTTCATCAGCATTTCCGCCAAAAACGGTTTCGTCGGGCCCTTTTCCTTCGAAGAAGAACGAAGGCATCCGGGTTCCCGGCTGGAGTTTCTGCGGATCGTGGAGCCAATCGATAATCCAATCGGGCTTCAGACGATTGTGTGCCTGGATGAGATTTGGAGCAAGGTCCGAAGCGCCGGTCTCCCCACCCAGGGTCACCGGACCGGAGGGATGACATTTGCCACACTGATACGTTTGGAAGAGCTTTTTCCCGGGCGCGACATACTTGTCCTCGACGGAAACTGCAGAATAATCCCTTATAACCATATCCTTATCCGCTTTCGCAAGGAAGTACTTGGTGATTTTACTGATTTCCAGGTCAGTAAGGCCAAATGTCGGCATGCGGATTTTCAGCCAGGGCCTGATCGGCGATGGACTTCTAAGGAAATTATAGAGCCATTGTTCTTGAACCTTTGCCCCCTGAGTCTGTGGTAACATCGGTGGTCCGAGGGCCGGCTCATCAAACTTTGCAAGGATGTATCCCCCCTCCCCCTCAATGTTATGGCATTGCATGCAATTGTATTGAGCGATTACTTTCCGGCCTGCTTCAATTTCCTGCAGTTTCGTATCATTTCGTTTTTGGTATTTCGCCGCAGGATAGTCCTTCGTCATGGATGTCAAGAAAGTTCTGAGCAACCCAATCTCCTCATCGTCGAAAGCGAATACCGGCATCTTTTGTGCGATTCGTTCCGTTGCGTATTGCCGGGAATTATGGAGTTTTCCGTACACCCATGCCCGCCACGTGTGCTTCACCCACGTTGCACCGTTCGAATCAGCTTTGAAATCAACAGGAGAATTTTCCGGCAACTCTCTCGTATTGCCAAAGTCCATTTGCTCAATCAGTTTGCGATCAAAATCAGAAAGATCAACGCTGACCTTTCCTTCCTTTTCCATTCCTTTTATGGCATGGCATCCAAAACAACCATACTCCCGGATAACGTTGGCACCTTGTGCAATCTTGTCCGGATTGTTCAAATCAAGCGGAGGTGTGTTTTCAACCCGTTCATCCTTCAATGAAGTGAGGTAGGCTACAATATTCTTTGCCTCAGGGTCAGTCAACCGCAAATTGGGCATCCTTGTTTCCGGGTTGAAATGCCGCGGATTCTTCACCCAATCGAACAGCCAGTCAGGATTGTCTTTGCTCCCAACTCGGCTCAACTCTGGAGCGATATCGTAACTTGTTCCTCTTGCATCGCGCACTTTGGTGAATCCCTGGGCAACGTGACAGTCCTGGCACCCGACTGTCTCAAATAACCTTTTTCCTTCAACTGCACTCCCACCAGCGTATGTTCCGCGTGGTCTGGCAAGTTTGAAATCGGATTCCTTTCCCATATTCAGGAGGTAGGCAGTGACAGCACCAGCCTGATCGTCACTCAGCTTGAAATTCGGCATCCTCGTGTGCGGCGTATACGCCTTCGGGTTCTTTACCCACTGAAACACCCATTCCGGTTTGACCTTGGCAGGAAGGGAATTCAAAGGCGGTCCAATCTTGGCGTAGTCAGCGAAACCATTAATCTCATGACAGCCAAAGCATCCGGATTCAGCGACTATCTTTTTCGCTCGCGTAAATGGCTTGGCATATTCCAATATCGTTTCGCTGGAATGACACGAATTACACGTGGCATAGATATCATTACCGCGAAGGATTGGCGTATGCCAATCTTCGTCTTCATCGCCGTGTGCCGAGCCAACAGAAAGCGCAGGACCCTGTCCGCGATGGCAAGGAGTGCATCCGAACGTTTCCGGATTATGAAGCTTGAGAAGTTCAGGATAGGGATGTTGTTTGAATGGTTCAGGAGCGTCAACCATCGTCGCATCTTTCCAGCCCATATGGCATGATTGACAGCGATCGACGCGTGCTTTAATTTCCTGAAATGGGGTGAACTCATAATCGGGAAGAACAACCTGTCGAATTTCGAGTGGCGCCGAACGCATCTTCTTCGACTTGCTTTCGAACGATGTGGCACCTGCATACAGGTCTTGGTATGCTTTCTGGGCTTTTTTGTTTGCGTCCGTGTATTTGCTTATGGTTTCATCGAGAATGGCAATCTTGCTGTTCACCACCCCTATATCCGCAAAATATCGGGCGGCGGTTGAATCGTCATCATCGACTTCTTTCCGAAACTTCGGATCTTCTCTTCCTTCATCGAGCTTGATTCTTTGATACTGGTAGTAAGCAGCATCCGAGCGGCTGCGTGCGAATCTCCAATTGGTTGTCACAGCATCAAGTTGTTTGAGCAGTTTTTCTTTCTGAACTGCAGCATCGACAAACTCCGCTGATTTCAACCCAGATTCGGACGAATCGAGACTTTGTTTAAGAGCCGCCGCTTGTGATGAGTCAATGCCTGCGAGCGCAGCCTCCTTCAAAGAATCCAATTTTGAGGAAGCCAGCTGGTAATACTTGTTCTGATAGTCTTTCCACGGTCGTCTTATCTGAACTTCATCGACGACTGCCCAGAGCGTACCCAGGATCAAAAGTCCGCTGAAGATCAGGTAGTAGGTTCCATAGCTTCGCATCTCAACCGGTGTTTCTGCCCTTTTCTCTAACATAGATTGTCCTTGGTGAAGCAAAGAATATTTTTCACGTTTGCACGAAGAGCTCAGACATTAAACCACGGAGTTACCCAGACATATTTGATGGGATTTAATCCGAACAGAAGCGGCGCTTGTCGCAATATGATTTTGACGACGACCCCCATCATCGTTACGAACAAGAAGGCGACAATGCCATATCGGACGATTCCGAGTTTCTTCAATATATCCGAGTTGCGTTTCCTTATCCAATAGATAGGTATGATCGTATAGTAGCCGATTACGCATACTGCGCCAAAGATTGACGCGATGGGATTGATTGAGGCATCTGGAAGGTGTGTGGGAATACCGAAGTACTCCGACAGGTCCGCATTGGTGAGGACGGCAACATAATGTGGATCCCATTTCTCCCAGGGCCAGAAGAAATTCCATCCCGGTCCCCTCAAAAATGTTCCAACCGCAATGAGGGAAACCCAGAGAACGAGAAATCCAAACGAAAAGGTGAGGATCGCGAATTTCCGCTCCTTAAACGTATAGTACCCGCTCCCTTTTTCGTTGATATCGATATACGGTATCGCCATCAGGCCCACAAGTATGATCGACGGGAGCACAACTCCCGCAATCCAAGGATCGAAGTACACCAGCAATTCCTGCAGTCCGAGAAAATACCACGGTGCCTTCGATGGATTGGGGGTAAGCGATTTATTCGCCATTGCTTCGAGCGGTGCGTTCAATGAAACCGACCAAATCACCATTATGCCAAGCACAAGAATGGTGGCAAGAAACTCAACGCGAACGAGATAAGGCCAAACCTGGATTTTGTCATCTTTGGTTGCTTCGATCGGAATGTCTCGCAAATCATTCCTTCTCCCTTTTGTCCAGGCCAACCAGGAGAAGAAAACAACGCCGACGAGAAGCAAGGTAATCGGGATGTTATCGGGCTTTGTTATGATTGCAAGAAAATTTGACATAGGAGTTTTACACGAGTTAGTATTTCGAGGTGATCATGCAGCTTTTTTATTGGTGTCCGGACCGGAAATGCCGCCATCTTTTCGTATACGCCAGAAGTGAACAATCATGAAAATTGTGGCGATGACCGGGAGAAAAATACAGTGACCGACATAAAACCGCAGCAATGTCGGCGGACCAACCTCCGTTCCTCCAAGGAGCACAAATCTTACGTCGTTGTCGGGACGCATTCCCAATTGCGGGCCGAACGGACCTTGATGACCCAGCAAGGGCGTAGCCCTTGCCATGTTTGTTCCTACTGTTACAGCCCAAATCGAGAGCTGGTCCCACGGAAGCAGATATCCTGAGAAACTCAGAAGCAGCGTGAAGAGGAGTAAAATGACGCCAACAACCCAATTGAACTGCCTGGGAGGTTTGTACGAGCCCGTGAGAAAGACTCTAAACATGTGCAACATGACAGTCAAGACCATTGCGTGGGCTGCCCAACGATGCATGTTCCTAATAAGAGGGCCAAATGCAACGTCGTTCATGAGATATTTCATGTCCTCGTAAGCAAATTGCGCCGTTGGACGATAGTAGAACATAAGGATGATGCAGGTGATGGTGAGAATCAAAAACAGCAGGAAGGAAATCCCTCCCATTCCCCAGGTGTAACCCACGTCGGCTGCATGGCGTGCAATCCGCACGGGATGCAAGTGAAGAAAAACGTTATCAACCACCTGTAACGCCCGATTACGTTGGGTGTCCTGGTACGAATGTCGGAAGACGGATTTATAGACGTCTGTTTTTTTCAGCGAATCAAACATTGACTTCTCCTCTTAACTATCCGGTATAGGAAAGGAACGATCCCGGTTTACCCCATTGACCCAACTCATAGTGAAAGGTAATGCTGGTATCTACTTCCAACTGACCATCATCTGTCAATCCAATGTACGCGCGTTCCAGGGGACGAGGAGCAGGTCCCTCGAAATTGACTCCGCTTTTGTAGTACCCGCTTCCGTGGCAAGGACATTTGAATTTATTATCTGTAGGGAGCCAACGAGGAGTACATCCAAGATGCGTGCAGATTGCGATGAGAGAATAGAAACCGAGATTGTCTCTCACGATCCAAACCCGGTGTTCATCTTTGTACTTGTCACTCACTTCACCAACGACATAGTCCTGGGGAAAACCTGCTTTGAATTTTGTCGGTGGTTCAAACAAAACGCGGGGAAACATAAAGCGGAGAGCGCCAATTGTCGATGCAACTATGAAACTCAAAAATGCCAGCCAACCCGCAAGAGAAAGTAGATTGCGACGGTTCATCCGCCAGATGCCGGGATCTTCTTCGGGCGCGCGATCCTGTTTCGCTTTCCTCGGTGGAGGCGTCGAAGTAATCTGGGTAACCACCGGATGAGGTTTATCGGCTGGTGGCGGAGGTGTTGATTCCGTGGGTTCCGGGCGTACTGAATCTGCTGGCGGTTGATCTGCCATTTCCAATTCCTTATGAGTTTACGGACGACTTACTACAAATGAGCCAGGAACTGAAGGAGGGTTATGCTGCAGCACTGATCTCTTCTTCACGCTTAACCATGTCAATGGTTTCCCACGGACAATACTTGGCGCAAAGCTTACAGCCGATACAAATTTCCTCGTCCACCACAACGATACCATTCATACTCGAATATCCGTGCTCTGACGGATTCTCGGGACCCGGAACTTTGTATATGCAATCCACCGGACAAAATTCTATGCAGACTTCGCAACCAGTGCATCCTTCGGGATGGACTATTGCGACGAGTGGTGATTTCTTCTTCTTTCTTGCCGCGGCTGGGGGTGGAGCAGGAACTGAGCTTGGCGCTTGATTTTCCGTTATGACACCTTGACTCATTTGTCAAATTCTGAAAAGCTACAAATAATGTCAAATTTGAGAAATAACGCCCCTAATATACTGCCTCGAAGCCCATTAGTCAAGTAAAAAAAGACAACAGCGTTCAGATCCACAATGGTTTAAACAACGCTCCCGCAAGGTAGACTTTAGGCAAATCGACTCAATAACCAACGACCGCTACTCTTATTGAACTATCTTCCCTATTGTGCTATATTAGGCACGACCTTAAGTGGTAACCAAGAACATTCTGGAAGGGTTCCTCAGTTTTGATGAACTGGATAGACTATCAAGATCTTCAATTTACCGATGGGGCATTCTCACGCCTGTTTGTCGACTATGTGACGGATCATCAGAGAGTGCGGCAGTTCTATGGCGGAAACCCGCAGGATGCAGACGATTGGAAACGGCTCTTGAAGCAAACGAGTGAGCGGAAGCTCGACAGATCTGCCATTACGCGAATCCTCTCGCGACAAAACCGGGACTTCCACTGTGGAGTGAAGTCCCTTGCCAACATTGACCTTCTCCGTGATGACAACTGTGTTGCGGTCGTAACCGGACAGCAGGTGGGACTCTTTACGGGGCCACTCTACACGATTTACAAAGCAATCACCGCCGTGAAACTGGCAGAAAAACTTGCAAAGGATTTCCCTGAGTACAAGTTCGTTCCAATTTTCTGGCTTGCGGGTGAAGATCATGATTTTGAAGAAGTGAGTTCAGTGTCGTTGTTCAACGCGGCGGGTGAACTTGTGCGGCTTGACTACAACGCGGAGGAAATGGCAACGGATGTGAACCACGGGGCCGTGGGAGAAATCGAACTCGACGAAAGGATTGAAGTTCTTTTCAAATTGGCGGAAGAAGCCTTGCTGCCAACGGAATTCAAACCGAAGGTTTTGGAACTCTTCAAGACAGCATACCAAAAAGGGATGACATTCAACAGGGCATTCGTTCACTTGATGAATGTTCTGCTGGAGGATTCCGGCCTCATTTTTCTAAATTCCAATGATGCTGAGATCAAGCAGCTTCTTGTGCCCGTCTTTCGAAAAGAACTGGCCGACACCCCCAGATCCTGCCAACTAGTCATTGATCAGAGCGCAATCCTGGAACGTCAGTACCACGCTCAGGTGAAACCTCGATCCATCAATCTGTTCCTGTTTCATGAGAAAGGGCGATACCCCATTGAACCGCACCCCAACGGTTACTTCCTAAAGGGAACGAGGCAACATTTTACGAAGGTTGAATTGGATACTCTGCTAACCGAGAAGCCCGAGATGTTCAGCCCCAATGTTGTTCTCAGACCCATTTGCCAAGATACCCTTCTTCCCACCATTGCCTATGTAGGAGGTCCATCCGAATTGGCATACTTTGGCCAATACAGCACACTCTACAAGGACTTTGGCATTCCGGAACCAATTATCTATCCTCGCGCCAGCGTTACCATTGTGGAGGAGCGTGTGGAAAAAATCCTCGCTCGATTTTCGCTTGAGCCATTGGCGCTATTTGGTAACCTTGAATTTCTCAAACAACAGATTGCAGAACAGATTTCAGATCTCAAGGCAGAAGATTTTTTTGCCACGGCTTCACATTCGATCGATGAATCCTTGAATGAGTTGAAGCCTGCGCTCCAATCCATCGACCCAACTCTCCTGCCAGCAATGGATAATACCCTCCAAAAGATCCACTCGCATCTCAGTGTGCTTAGAGACAAAACGATTTCAGCGCAGAAACGACAGCACGAAGTTTCTCTGAGACAAATAGACAAGGCGGCGGCAAATCTTTTCCCGTCCTCGGATTTTCAGGAACGACAGTTGAATATTCTCTATTTCCTGAACAAGTACGGCCTTGAATTCGTACGATGGTTGTTTAAAGAAATTCAGGTCGACAAGTTGAAACATCAGCTCCTTCATATCTGAAAACAAAAAGGGCAGAACGAATTCTGCCCCTTTTCCTCCGCTACTTTTCTCGTCGACTCAGATCACGTGCTCCGTCCTTGGGTCGAAGAAATGTGCCTTCGCCATATCGAAAACGAGATCCAGCTTCTTCCCAACTTGCGGCTTCTTTGAAGTAGCAATCCTGGCAACGTATTGATTTGCCTCATCCCCGGTATTGAAATAAATGTAGTATTCATTCCCCATCGGTTCTACAACAGTCACATGTACGGAAGTTTTGCTCCCGCCGCGACCGTTCTGCCCACTTTCGTAAAGATGTTCCGGACGCAATCCGAGTACGATTTCATCCCCCACGTATTTTGCAAGCTTCTTCCGGTCCTTTTCATTGACGGTAAGATCAACGCCATTGGATGATTCTTTGAAATGCATTTGTTTCCCTTTACGGATCGAACCCCGAAAAAAATTCATCGCGGGGCTTCCGATGAATCCGGCAACGAACTTGTTTACGGGAAGATTGTAGATATCCAACGGAGTGTCGACCTGATGAACCACGCCGTCTTTCATGAGCACGATCTTGTCTCCCATCGTCATTGCTTCCGTTTGGTCGTGGGTCACATAGATCATCGTTGCGCCGAGCCTATGATGCAACTTCGAAATCTCCGTCCGCATTTGGACTCTTAGTTTTGCATCGAGGTTGCTTAGCGGCTCATCGAACAAGAATACTTTCGGCTTCCGAACAATGGCGCGGCCAAGGGCGACGCGTTGCCGCTGTCCCCCCGACAAGGCTTTTGGCTTTCTCTCCAGCAGTTCCCCAATCGCAAGGACTGACGCTGCTTCGTGCACACGCTGGTTGATTTCTACTTTGGGGAACTTTCGCAATTTCAATCCGAACGCCATGTTCTCGTAAACCGTCATGTGCGGATAGAGCGCATAGTTCTGGAATACCATGGCGATGTCTCTGTCTTTCGGAGGGACATCGTTAACCACTTTGTTATCGATCGCGATTTCGCCCTCGGTGACCTCTTCCAATCCGGCAATCATTCGGAGGGTCGTCGACTTGCCACATCCCGAAGGACCTACCAGTACCACGAATTCTTTGTCTTTTACTTCGAGGTCGAGACTGTGGACTGCGGTCACCCCGCCATCATATGTCTTCTTTACCTTTCTGAGACTCACGCTAGCCATAGGTCAACCTCCTGCAAAACGGTTTGAGAAAACGACATCGTGCAATTACCCATGAAGCTGCCAAATGTCACGCACCCACTGCGGTCCAGAATCCGGGAA
>CAZOIM010000128.1:0-1439 GCA_964579855.1 uncultured Ignavibacteriaceae bacterium
GTTCGATTCTGGCCCTGTCCACTCAAAATCGCCATTTAATCGGAGATTGAAAAAAGTGGTTACACCAAGTGGTTGCTACACTCACCTCCATTACCCCATGATGGAGGTTTTTTATGTTCCTTTCATAGCGCAATGGCATCTACTACCTGTGGTTCCGCGACGAGTTAGGTAAGAGACAGAGAGTAACCACCCACGCCCGCACCAAGTCCAAAGCCTTAGAATTCCTTCACAACTACAACAGTCTCAAGGCAAAGACTCCCGAAAAGATCCTCCTCTCGAAGTTCATTCAAGAAGTCCTTTCATACTATCCCGTCCTCCAGATCCTCGGACATTCAAACATATCGATCACGCAGATCTATTCGCATCGCGAAGTCGAACATTTTAGGAAACCGAATGAAAGATTCCACCAGTAATTCAAGCTAAAGATTGAATAATGTGTAACGATTTACTGCAATCTCAATCAACGGTTCCAGAATAAGCCTGAGAAAATTGATTCCTTTTTGGCGAGCAACGGCTTTCTAGGACGATGTGGATTTTTGGTCAATCCCATACTTGTAAGAGAACTTGCCATATAGAAGCTGCAGAATCTTTACATTTGGCGTTTGATCTCGGAAGTAGTTGTGAAGAACAATGGGTAATATTATCATAGGAAAACAGTGTTGGCCATGGCGTTGACCATCGTGTCTCGACGCTCACGCGGCACCAGCCCAGGGCCTGATAGAGAATTAGTCTAGATTAGCAGGCCTGAGTGTCCGCTTGACAAGAGCCTAAAAAATCCATTACTTACGCGTGTAAGTAGAGACCGCTACAAAAGATGAACGGAGTGGCACACGCCTGATGGCTAAACTGGTCACGCAGAAGGACATAGCGAAAAGGCTGGGCGTCACACGAATCACAGTCTCGAAGGCGCTCAACAATTATTCCGATATCTCAGAGTCAATGAGGCGGAAAGTAAAGGAAGCTGCAACGGAGGCTGGGTACATTGTTGACAACGCCGCCCGTTCTCTTCAAATGCGGAAGACAAACACGGTAGGCGTTGTCATCCCTGAAGTTTCAAATTCGTTCTTCTCTTTTGTCGTACATGGAATCATGGACGTCGCTGCAACCCACGGATACCGTGTCATCCTGAATGTGTCGTGGGAAGACCCCAAAACAGAAGAACAAAATATAATTACTCTTCTTTCGCACCGAATCGATGGTCTTCTCGTTGCCATCTCGAAGGATACTTCCGATCCAGCCATTTTTGAAATTGTCCGAAAAATGGACGTCCCACTGGTATTCTTCGACAGAACGCTGGATTCTTTGGGATTTAGCACCGTCGGTATTGATGATCGGAAAGCAGCGAAAGAGATTGTCGAGTTTGCAATCTCGTAGGGATACCATAAAATCGCCCATCTCGGCGGGAGTCAATCTGTGGCAATAGGACGGGATCGGCTTGC
>CAZOIM010000128.1:1539-11556 GCA_964579855.1 uncultured Ignavibacteriaceae bacterium
GTTCTCAATGTTGTAAAGTTACAATCTCGGGAAATTGGCCTTCCGAATGCTGTCAGTCTTAACACTTGGGATTTTTTGGGAATTGCTCCCAGGAACAGGAAGGTTCACAATGAGTTTTTTGCAAATTTGAACGTACGAGATTGCATCGGTGCGATTTTTACAATAGAGTGATTGAAAACTCGCATGGATCTTCTAGAAATGAGTAGTGGAAAATCGTGGCACGACCCTTGAGTTAACTACTAAGTCAGAGTCCTTTTCCAAAACTGACAACCGGGCAAGACCGAAATTTCTCAAATAAGTTCACCACCCGCACATGACACTGGACCCCAGCGAGTTTCTTGGAAGTAATGAAAAAAAGGACTTGACTTATATATTAGTTTCAATTACAATTGAACCGGTTCAACATTGTTTTATCTGTAGCATCAACCAAAGTTCTTAATGTAGTACTTTTATCAGCTGATCGTCGCGTAGGTTTTCGTGAAAGGGCAGTCTGATGCAACTCACCCAGAATTCGCAGTGGGAGGAGTTCGATAAAGTGGTTGAAGTAGGCGAATATCTGTTCGAGTTGTAAGTCGTGGCTCATATCGTTTCCACTGAGCAAAGTGCCACGAACCTTCAAGATGTTCATCACACTGTCTTGCTCTTCTTATTCTCGGCCGGGAGGAGTTGAACCACCACTAATGAGGCGTTTCCGGAATTTCTCCCGCTGTCCGAAGATTTTGCGACCCGCATTTGGCACATAACGGTGCTTGAACGGCATCACTAATGTATGATGTCTTAAAGCACTCGTGGTAAATCTTTTACTTACACGTGTAAGTTGTCTGGAGGCGTGGACGTTAACGCAAGTTCTTGTCGTAACAGTCTCCTTTGGCTTCTCGAGTAAAATGAGTAAGCAGTCTCGTGTCAAGAACAGAATCTCCGATATCGTATGCCTGTTCGAGTAAACCACGCAAGGGTGAATGCCCCAGCCATCGTGGACTCCACGGCACGATCTTACGCGGTCGGGGCACCACCCTTACATTATTCTCCTTGTCTGGTGATGACCATTTACCGACAGATGATTACCTCTTTGTTTCTGTTCCTTCGCTATTCGCAACACCGCATTCGTTCTGCACCATTCAGGGTAAGGATACAACAATCCGCAATCGTGCGATCTCCTTTTCAAGAAATTCCAATACGGACATCATCACATCAATAACCAAAACAGAGAGTCGGCCATGAAAATTTCGAAAACGTTTTTTGCGTCGATGTTGCTCGTGCTGCTTGGCACATCATCTTTGTTCGCTCGACAGGAATCCGGGAAAATCTACGGCACCGTAACAGACACAATCACTGGTGCGGCATTGCCAGGGGCAAGTATCCTGTTGCAAGGTACAAGTTTGGGTGCAGCATCTGATGTTTACGGTAAATATGTGATCCCCTCGATCCCCCCAGGTTCATACACGCTCTTGGTGCGTTACATCGGTTACCGAGGAAGCGAGATTTCGATAGATGTGAAGCCGGGATCAGTGCTTGAACAGAATTTTCTGCTCACCGCCCAGGCCCTTGAAGGTCAAGAGGTGGTGGTGACTGCTCAGGCAAGGGGCCAGAAGGCCGCGATCAACGAACAACTGACGTCCAATACGATCATCAATGTCGTATCTGCGGAAAAAATCCATCAACTTCCCGATGCGAGTGCTGCAACTGCATTGAGCCGCCTGCCGGGTGTTTCCTTGATGAACGGAGACCAGGTCGTCATCCGTGGAGTCGAGGCAAAATTGAATCAGGTTCTGATCAATGGTATTGAAATGCCTTCAACCGACATGAACAACCGTTCAACAAATCTCGGCTTTATATCATCAAATTTGCTCTCCGGGATAGAAGTTGTCAAAGCGGTTACGCCGGATATGGATGCAAATACAATTGGCGGCGTGGTTAATTTAAAATTAAGGGAAGCCCCATCGGGTCTTCATTTCGACGCGCTCAGTCAGGGAAATTACAATTCGTCAGATCATCTCTCAGATAATTATAGGTTTTGGGCAAGTATCAGCAACCGTTTCTTTGATGATAATTTAGGCGTCTTCTTACAAGGAAACATAGACCGTACTCACGGCGGTAATCAACAAGCAAACATAGGATTGGTTATCGAGCCGCAAGGGACGGATATATGGGGGCAAGGTGTCTATCAGACTACCAACGCACGCTTCGAATTCGATGACAATATTACCACGGTCAGCGGCGGGAGTCTTATATTGGATTATAGACTCCCTGAAGGGAAAATAGTATTTCAGAATACTTATGCCGGTAATCTTACTGACCAAAATAACAATATCATTGCAATAAATTCTTTTACCGGCCCGGCAGTAGTCTATGGCGCAGATCGCAGCCTGTACGGTAAAGATTTATGGATTAATGCGCTTCAGGCTGAAAATACATTTGGCACTGTCAAAGTCGATGCAACCGTATCACACTCTTTTAGCCAGCAGTATACTCGATTTGGCCATGATTTAGGACCTACGAATGCAAATACTGTTTTCAGCGGTCCAACGAGACCCTTTACTGCCGTTCCACTTGGCCAATTGGACGGGTTTTCACTTTCGGATGCAGTTGGTGTTTTCAACAATATCGATCCGGCAAATGCTGCAAGTGCGGTTGGAGGCGGGGGGCAATGGCTTAGTACAAATTACAATGCGTTTGCACAACATTTGTATAATTCATCGGTTAATGTGTCCGTTCCGGTCACCTTTTCAAATGAAGTTTCCGCAATTATTAAAACCGGCGGTAAGTACGTAAGAACTACACGTACAAACAACATTGATGAGCAACGTGCTACCGATGCAAATGATATATATGCCAATCCCGCTGCAAATACGTACTTCCCCGGCATAACACTTTCACCAACTAATCCGTTGCCGTTCAGCGCTGTAATTAATAACAACTTTACGAAAGGAAAATATTTTCTCGGTAGTTTCTATAATTTATCCAACGGAGGTTATCGCTGGGTGATAGATGAAAGTAAATATGATGAGTGGCTGAAATTATCATCGAAGGATTGGGCGCACGCATTTGAGGCCGCCGATAGCTGGCAAAACGATTGGAACGGTGCAGAACAATTTTCCGCCGGCTATTTGATGGGCACTTTCAATATTGGTCCGCAGTTGACTATACTTGGCGGCGCACGCTTCGAAAGCTATAATATGAACTATCATGCCAATCTTACGTACGTACAGCACAACGTTTTGGGCAATGCAATTAGTACTGCTAACGGTTCGATAAAGGACAGCGTGAATCCCGTCCAAACAGTAGCCTGGTATGACGCAAATGGCATTTTTCATCCTACATATAACGTTGATCCCAGCACTCACAATGTCGATCGGACAGATAATAACGTTTTCCCTGGTTTACAGCTACAATACAAAGTCACTGATTATTCGGATGTTCGGATTGCTTATACCACCGGTATTGCCCGCCCGGATTACCAGGCGATTATCCCAAAATTTGAATTTGAGACAGGCGCCCTTAACCTCGGTAATCCTACGCTAAAACCGGCAACAGTGCAAAACTTTGATATTCTTGGTACAATTCACGATAATACGATAGGGCTCCTTTCAGTAGGCTTTTTTTACAAAGAAATAAAGAATCAAATGTATAGTACCCAGGTTATTTATAAGGATGTGAATCGGTATAGTGATGTCTGGCTCCCGGATTCAGCATATTTTTATAATAGATTTGGTTATGCACTCGATCCCAATCAGAATGTTAATCTCAGCTTAAACAACCAGAATCTTGGATATATAAGAGGTGTTGAAATTGACTTGCAGACAAACTTTTGGTACTTGCCCAATCCGTTTAATGCTCTGGTTTTAGATGTTAACTACACAAAATCAGGTTCGAATACGAATTACACCATTATTCAGAAAATAGTGACGAATACCGTGGATACTAGTGGCCCCCGCCCGGTAATCCGTCCGGTAACCACGACAAAAGATACTGCATTTTCCGGAAGATTAATTCAACAGGCAGACGATGTCGTGAATGTTGCGCTTGGCATCGACTATAAAGGATTTTCTGGGCGTCTATCGTTTAACATGACCGGCAATGTATTAGGCGGTGTAGGTTCAAGACCTGAACTGATGCAATATACCGGTAATATTTATAGATGGGATTTTTCGCTAAAACAAAATCTGCCCATTGATGGTTTGAGCTTGGCTTTGAATGGAAATAATATTTTTCACAATGGAATAAGTTTTTATCAAAATTACAGATTGAAACCGGATGCTCCGGTAACTAAAAACTTGGTCCGAGTCTTATATTCACCGACTTCATTCGAATTGAATCTACGGTATTCTCTTTAATGGTCTATTCTCACAACAGTATACTTAAGGGAAGGAGGTGAAGGACTTCACGAGAAGGAAACAAAATGTAGCTAATTCACTAAAATTCACAAAACAACAATACACGTAAGGAGCTATAATATGAAAAGCGCGATATTACTTTTCAGTATGCTGCTGCTTCTTCTAGTATCGTCGGCCTTTGCTCAGGATATGCAGTATGTCCATAGCCAAAGCGGCGACACTCTGGTAGTAAAAGATGATATTGAATTTGGTAATTACAATACCTTGTATCTTCTCATGAAGTCAGATAGTCTGGCGCCCGCAACCCGTGTTTATATGCTGAAAACGGCGGGAACTTATTCGTGCGCGAATAATCCTGAAGGTTCCAGCACCCATAAAACCATTATTATGGGACCTGCACAAAACATAAAAAAGGGCACAATTATTCCGCCGGTTGTATGCGGTGCTTATGCCAGCGGAGGAGTCAATACTACTGGCGGCATGAACAATAATCTTGATCTTCTTGTTAAGAACATCAATTTCTCAATAGGTAATACTAACGGCGGCAGCGGAGGATGGGCATTCTTTAATTTTGGCGGACCCAATATGAAACTGCAGGTAGATAACTGCATTCTGGAACATACCTGGTGGGTCTGGGTTGGTGGTCCTCCGAAATTATCAACTGTAAAGCTTACGAACGATTACTTTGTAAATATGGATGGACATTCTTGCCGTCGTAACGGTGGTATTGTAGACTTCTATAACGGTTCGGTATTTTTGCAGGATACCCTTTTAGTTGAAAACTGCACACACGTGAACTTCCAGGGTACTGCCTACAAATTCAGAGATGGATACGTTGTTAACAAAGCGATCATCAATCATAATGACTTTATCGATTGTTCGGGTTTCGTTGTTATGAATAATGGAGATCAGACGAACCTGAGCATAACGAATAATATCTACGTCAACTGCCAGTTACAGGATTTTGCTCCGGTACTTACAAAAGCGGATGCTGGTGAAGTTGATGATGACGCATTGCCAATGGGTCTCATTAATCTGAAAGTAGATTCCACCTTTACAGCAAACGTCGGATCACATGGCGTTTATGTCAACAGGAACTTAGCTTATTGGGATCCATCGCTTGCCAATATTGATTCAATATTAAACGCTACCCTTGTTGATAGTCGCTCTGATTGGGTCTCCCAGAGAATTACTGCGAACTCGAGGACGACGACTTTGTTTGCCAATCATGCGACTTATCCTAAGCTTTACAATGGTGGTTGGATTAATAAGAAACCTACTTTTGCAGGTACGGATGTTCTGTTTACAACACGGCTTGCAACATTAAAATCATATGCAATGGCATGTGTTGATACAACATATGGAACGCCATTATCATCTTGGCGCAAAACGGCGGAAGCGACTAATTTCGTTTACGCTGATTTCCCGATTCCTATTGATCTTTCCTACTCCGATGCTGATTTGTTGACTGCAGGACTAGGTGGTTTTCCATTAGGCGACTTAAACTGGTTCCCAACTCAATTAGCGGCATGGCAGGCTCAAAGTGCTACTGAACATGCTACGATTCAGGCTAATCTCGATGGAACCGTTGGTGTTGGCAGTACACACCAAGAACTTCCCCAGAACTTCCAGTTGCTGCAAAACTACCCGAATCCGTTCAACCCAAGCACTGTTATTGACTACACAATTGCCAAGGCTGGCAATGTCACATTGAAAGTCTATAACATGCTGGGTCAGGAAGTTGCAACGTTGGTGAACGGTCATCAGGAAGTAAATACGTACAAAGTCAGTTTCAATGCTTCCGGATTGCCGAGCGGCGTTTACATCTATGAGCTGCGATCAGGAAACAATGTCGCTTCTGGGAAAATGCTTCTGATGAAGTAATTTCCTGGCATTTTTCAATACTGGTTACGTTCAAAGCCCCGGTTAAGCCGGGGCTTTGAATTAATTGTGCGGAGATCAAATTTTGTTTGTACCATTCCTGCAAGTTGGTCCGAGCTCATGAGGTGGAAACGTTACCAACATACAATGTGGTGAAGAATTATTAGGAGATTTTCCGAAGGCCGGTTACGTTACTCTTTGACTTCTTTGAAGCACATCGGGATAAAATATTGTGACAGGACACATATGTTGGGCAGGACATACCTGGCAAGGGTCCCAAACCCTTCAATTCCGTTCATGTGATCTATCGCCTTCTTTGTGTCTGCGTGCTTCCCAATCACTGACATGATAAGTCGTTTCCCGCAATCGTTGGACGATGCGTATTTCCGTCTTGTAGCTCGATCGAAGATTATTGGCCAAGCGATACGCCGATTGCTGCTGATAGAAACCGGGAATGCTGTCCAACTCCCGCAAAGAAGCTTGCTTCGCTTTTGTCTCTGGTCTTTGGTGCCATTGATGTGCCCGCGATTCGTCCAGCACACGTCAAACGAACCGCAAAACTATGGTTCTTCGCCCCTCGAAAGAATGGCAATGGTAACATATCGTGCTGTCGCCCGGCATATGTTACCATACGTACGACTATCTCTTGGTTACGTTCTTATCCAATTATCCATTGTTAGCCTCTCTTCTTTTACGAACTAATTGTTGTGGCAGGTTATGAATGATTTGCAAATGAAACCCTTCGTGAAATCAATAAAGTATCTTCTTTTTGTCCTGTTCTGTTTTGCATTTGTGGGCCGTGCTCAGCAAAAGCCGAAGGTCATTGACGAAAACAAAGTAGTCGCCAGGCTGGATAAAGACTTTTTGGTGACTCTAAAGGACCTGAGGCAATATATAGCAGACTGGAATTATCAGCGCAGGTTTTATGACAAGTCCGCTGTGTACAGAAATGCATTAAAAGATTTGATAGTTGACCGGCTAAAAGTTTTTGGTGTTTTTGATAGAAGATTAAATGAGAATCAAGAATTGATGGAGAAAATACGCCGTAATATTAACAATGAATTGATGAATGCTTTCTTCGACAAACAATTTGTAGAAAAGTATGCTAATGAAAAGGCGGCAGCCGAAGCTTATAAAGAGATGGGGAAGGAAATTATATGTACCGAAATAACATTATCGATGCCTGCAAATCCGGCAAAAGGGGATCTTGACTCGCTAAAAACAATTGCATTAAGAATAGAAAATGGTCTTAGTAAGAATTATAAGATAGATAGTCTCACGAAGTCCTTTTCGTTAAAGAATTTCGAGTTGCATTCCAATAGGAAGGTGACTTGGTCGGAAGCTATGAGGGACCCGGTTGCCGGTGTTATGTTCAGGCTTCAAAAAGGATTCACCAGGGTTATAGAATCTGCGGATGGGTTTCACATAGTAAAGGTACTGAATATTAAAAAAGTAAAGTTGGCACCATTTAAGGAAATGAAAGATAACATAGTATCACAACTTAAGAAGGGATACTATGAGGCATACAATAAGGCGTACGATGACTTCAAGCACGGACTTGTTGACAAACGCACAGCAAAGTGGAATCAAAGTGGATTGGATCAACTTATACAATGGTCGTCAGAAAACGAAAAGCTTTACGAAGGTGCTTATAAGGATACGATAACCAATGCCATCCGGAATGGTAATAATTTTGAAATACTTTCCGACAAAAATATAAAAGTCGATTTAAAAGAATATCTCCGGCTCTTGGAAGAGGTGATGGTGTTTTATCCCAGCACGTATTTGAATTCAAAAAATGTTAAAGAATTTATTTTAGATGGTGTCTATGATAACAGCGTCATTATGGCGGCAATAAAAAACGGACTTGATAAAAAATTAATAAGCCCGTACACGCAAAATCGTGTTATTGCAGAAAGACTTTGCTTTTTATTTAACCAAGGTGTTATTGAAGCGAGCATACCTCAGGCAACGCCGGAAGCACTCAGTAGATTTTATGAAGATCATAAAGACCCAATATTTTATCAGTTAAAGAAGGTGTATATCTATGCAAGGGTCTATTCGGATAGCACAAAGGCTGCTGCTGATATCAATGAGATTAAGAAAGGGACCCCATTCGAAAAGGTCTCCAATGCCTGGCTGGTTAAAATGTTTATCCGTGAACGCGACGGTTCGCTTAAAGCCTATAGGACTGATGGCGGAGACTACTTGGCAAAGGCGGCATTTACTTTGGATTTAAACGAATCCGCCGGACCTGTTGAATATGAAGATTCTACAGGAGGCAAACAGTTTGCCGTTCTTAAATGTTTTAAGATCGAGCCGGAAAAGCAGCTTACGTATGACGACGTTAAAGGAGAGCGAATCGAGGAAGAGTTCAAAAATTATTACCGTCAAGAAATTTCGGATGATGTTGTCGCGAAGCTCAAGGAAAAATACAGGGTGGAAATATTTGAAAACGTTTTATCGGGGGAAATTGCCTCTCAAGAGAGATGAACAATACCAAAGGGATAAATCTCAATATTCTCGTCGTCTCAGCAGTTGTTATCTGCTTTGAAATACTATCTACAAGAATTTCATCCCTCATATTTGTTCAAAATTATGCTTTCATGATTTTGTCTCTGGCTGTTTTGGGGCTGGGCAGCGGCGGTATTTACTCCTATTACAGAATAAAACCCGAAGAGGCATCAACTAGAAATCCCAGAGTATTCAGCCTGTTTATCTTTCTTACGGGAGTTTCGCTTGTTTCCTTTATTCTCCTGGAAATTTTCTTCTCCATAACAAACCCGTATTTCTATTTTTTCTTGCTTTTCTTCCCCTTCTTCTTTGCTGGAATTGTATACGCCGAGTTTTTTAGTGTGTATGCTAGTGCCGGTTTTGCCATCTATGCTTCAGACCTCATTGGCGCCGCATTAGGGTCTGTCTCGTCAATCTTTATTTTGAATTCATTCAATGCTGTAAATGCCGTTCTCTTTCTAGGCCTTGTCCTATTCATTTCATCGATCAGTTATTTGAATGCTGAAAAAAAGAAGCAAACCCTACTGTATCTAGCTCTTGTGAGTTTCGCTGTTCTGTTGACAGCTTTTGGGAAAAGGGAGTTCTTAGGAAGAATTCCGATCGGCAACTTTCCTGAAAAGGACATTTATCATACCTATGACGATCCAAACATAAAGCCAACCATCATCGATAGCCGTTGGAGCATAAACGGAAGATCGGATTTGGTCGAATATAACAACCAAAGTATCGTTAAAGACCTTTTCATCGACGGCGCGGCAGGTTCGCATATGTACAAATTCAATGGCGACACTGTACACCACGATACACTTCTTAACGATATTCTGATTCACCGTTCAACGACAGTTCCTTTTCTTTTCCTGACCAAAGAAGAGCGTGAAACTATGCTGGTCATAGGTCCTGGCGGCGGGGGAGAAATTCTTGCAGGAATTCTCGGAGGAGTTCAGAAGATAACCGGTGTGGAGGTAAATTCAGATTTTGTGGACATAGTAAAAACGCACAGTGACATTAACGGCGGCATTTACACAGATTTTCCCAATGTGCACATCGAAGTCGCTGAAGGTCGTCATTTCATAAAGAGCACCCGTGAGCACTACAATATCATTATCCTGGCCCTTCCTTCAACCAAACAACTGCAAAACATCGACGGGCTTGCTTCCAACGAAAATTTCCTTTTAACAGTGGAAGCAATAAAGGATTACTTAACAAGTCTCACTCAGAACGGGCAGCTGATTTTTACGTTGCATAACAGGTGGGAACTTGTCCGGTTTATGGTTACGACTTTATATGC